>CAYLSF010000376.1:0-6648 GCA_964385675.1 uncultured Saprospiraceae bacterium | reverse complement strand
GTATGTTATCTTCTTTTAGTAAGGGGAATAAAAAAATTTTTAAAGCAAATACACACCATCCACTATACAAAGAAATACATAGTATTGTATTCAAATATGTTGGTATAGATAGAATTATAGAGCAGGTAGTAGAGAGAATGGGAGAAGTTCATAAGGTGTATTTAGTTGGAAAATTTGCAAGAGGTTTAGATTGTCAAATTATTGATTTAGTATTTATTGGGAATATTGATCGAAGTTACTTAATGGAATTATTGGTTAAGGTAGAGGGTGTTATCAATAGGAAAGTACGTTATTTAATTTACTCAAAAGAAGAAGAATTAAAGATTGATTGGAAAAATTTTGAATCAGCTCCGCTATTATTGTGGCGAGAAGAAGATTAGTAATTAGATAATTGACATGAGCTATTTTGTTGACCCTTCTGCGATTGTTGATGAAGGTGCTAAAATTGGGATAGGAACTAAAATATGGCATTTCTGCCACATTATGTCAAATAGTCAAATTGGACGAAATTGTAGTCTTGGACAAAATGTATTTGTGGCGAAAGGAGTTGTTCTTGGAAATAATGTAAAGGTTCAGAATAATGTTTCTATTTATGAAGGAGTGATCTGTGAGGATGATGTTTTTTTGGGACCTTCTATGGTGTTTACAAATGTAATTAACCCAAGAAGTGAGGTAAGCAGGAAAACTGAGTATCAAAAAACTATAGTTCGCAAAGGAGCTACTATAGGAGCAAATGCAACTATAATTTGTGGAAATTCAATAGGAAAATATGCTTTTATAGGTGCAGGAACGGTGGTTACAAAATCTATTCTTGATTATGCTTTGGTTGTAGGAAACCCTGCAAGACAAATAGGATGGATGAGTGCATATGGTGAGCGACTTGAATTTGATAAAGTGGGTAAAGCAGTTTGTAGGGCATCAGGTAAAGTTTATTGTTTAGCGAATGATAGGGTAAGTTGTCTAGAATAGTTTATCATTATAAAATAACTAAATCAGTACTTAATGAAAGATGTTAGAAGTTATGAAAACCATTTGGATAAAGACATTCCTAGATGGTTTGCTGTATATACTGCTTTCAAGAAAGAAAAATATGCTGAAAAGTTATTGAACCGTAAAGGAATTGAAACCTATTTACCTATACAAATTTCTGTAAAACAATATACTAGAAAAATTAAAACAGTACATAAACCATTGATTAGTTGTTATATTTTTGTAAAAATTACAACATCTGAATATGTGCAGGTACTTGAAACAGAGTATATCTATAGATTTGTGAAATTTTCAAAAAACTTACTATCAATACCTCAAGCAGAGATAGACTTATTAAAGAAAATTTTGGGTGAAAAAATTCCTGTGATAGCGGAACAAATTGATTTTAGGAGAGGAGATGATGTAGAAGTTTGTAATGGAAGTCTAATTGGATTGAAAGGTAAGTTAGTTGAACTTAAAGGACAAGAACGAGTAGTGGTGGAATTGAAGAATATAGGTTATTCTTTAATAATTGAAATGGATAAAGCACTGATTAAAAAATTGAATGTAGCTGCTTATTGATTGGGTAAACAGGTATTTTTATTTAGCAGGTTGAATTTGAGGAGATATTATATTTACGTCTAGTAAATGTGATTTAGGGTTTTAATTTTCATTTAGGGAATAGGGTTTGCGACCTATTGTTGGCGAAGCCGTGTAAAAAATAATTTATGGACAAGCTCCAAATGGTGGATTTGAAAAAGCAATATGCTAATATACAAGGGGAATTAGATGAAAGAATTTTAGCTTGTGTAAGAAGTAGTGCTTATGTTAATGGTCCAGAAGTTAAATTATTTATAAAAGAATTTTCTGCTTATTTAGGGGGAGCTTATGTCATTCCATGTGCAAATGGTACAGATGCCTTACAAATTGCTATAATGAGTCTTGACTTAGAATATGGTGATGAGGTCATAGTGCCTGCCTTTACTTATATTGCTACTGTAGAGGTATTACTTTTATTGGGATTAAGACCTGTATTAGTGGATGTTGGAGTAGATTTTAATATTGATATAAATAACCTAGAAGAAGCAATTACTCCAAAGACTAAAGCCATTATACCTGTTCATCTTTTTGGACAATCCTGTAATATGGATCCGATAATGGAATTGGCTCAAAAGCATAATTTATTTGTCATAGAGGATAATGCACAGTCTGTAGGTACAGATTATATCCTAAAAGATGGAACATACCAAAAAACGGGTACTATTGGTGATGTTGGTTGTGTTTCATTTTATCCGTCCAAAAATTTAGGATGTTATGGAGATGGAGGTGCGTTGATTACAACAGATGAAAAAAGAGCAAATCAATTAAGACAAATCGCAAATCATGGACAATCTAAGACGTATTATCATGAGATTGTTGGTGTAAATTCTAGATTAGATTCACTACAAGCGGTTGTTCTGAATGTTAAATTGAAAAAATTAGATGAATATAATGCTGCACGACGTAAGGCAGCAGATTATTATGATAATAGATTTAGCGATCACTCAAATTTTAAAACACCAATACGTAGTGCATTCTCAACTCACATTTTTCATCAATACACATTGACCCTAAATGATAATTCTAGAGATGATTTGAAGAAATTCCTAAAAGAAAAGGAAATACCTTCTATGATATATTATCCTTTACCTGTAAATGAACAACAAGCGTTTAAAGATAAAGTAAAGATAGTAGGAGATTTACAAATGACTTATAAGTTATGTAATTCTGTTATTTCGTTGCCAATGCATTCTGAGTTGTCTGACGAACAGTTAAATTACATAGGGGATGCTGTCTTAGCATTTTATAATTAATAGTATTGTCAGCATCTATAATAAAATTTGGTATAGTCGGATATGGACGTATCGGAAAAAGACATGCTTCCATTATAAATAAAAACCCTAGATTAGAGTTATTAGGTGTTTGTGATGTAGATACCACCAAACAAACAACTCAAATTCCCTTTTTTACCTCTATTGAGGCGTTATTAGAGCATTCACAAGAATTAGACGTAGTTAGTATTTGTACGCCTAATGGCTATCATGCTGAACATGCAATTAAAGTTCTAAAAGCCAATAAGCATGTAGTGATAGAAAAGCCTATGGGATTAAAAAAGATAGATTGCGAGAAGGTACTACATACTGCATTGAGTCAATCAAAAAATGTATTTTGTGTCATGCAAAATAGATACTCACCACCTTCTATTTGGATTAAAACTGTTCTTAGTAAAAAACTATTAGGCGATATATTTTTAGTTCAAATAAATTGTTATTGGAATAGGGGAGATGCTTACTACGAACATAGCACATGGCATGGAAAAAAAGAATTAGACGGTGGAGTGTTGTTTACACAATTTTCACACTTTATTGATATGATGTATTGGTTATTTGGTGATATAACTAATATTCAGTCTAGATTAAATAATTTTAATCATCAGCATAATACAGAATTTGAAGATTCAGGTATTGTAAGTTTTGATTTTTTAAATGGAGGTATGGGAGTGTTAAATTTTTCAACTTCTATTTGGAATAAAAACTTTGAGAGTAGTCTAACCATTATTGGTAGTAAGGGAACAATTAAAATTGGAGGACAATATATGGATAAAGTAGAGTATTGTAATATAGATGGATATAATATGCCAACTTTATCACCCACTAATCCTCCTAATTATTACAAAGATGGTTCGATAGGCTCAGCGGCTAATCATATATATGTTTTTGAAAATATTATAGATGTGTTAGATGGAAAAACTGGAATATCTACTAATGCTTTAGAAGGTATGAAAGTAGTTGATATAATCGAGCGGATATATAAAGCATGAATTTAGCAGTAATTGGTACAGGATACGTTGGTTTAGTTACAGGAACTTGTTTTGCAGATACAGGAAATCATGTTGTGTGTGTAGATATTGATGAAGCGAAGGTAGAAAGAATGAAGAAGGGAGAAGTTCCAATTTATGAACCAGGACTTGAAATTGTATTTGAACGAAATACAAGACAAGGTCGCTTAACTTTTACTACAGGTTTAGCGGAAGGTATAAAAGATGCCGAAGTGATATTTTTAGCCTTACCTACGCCTCCTAAAGGTGATGGCTCTGCTGATTTATCTTATGTTTTGGGGGTTGCAAAAGATTTAAGGGAACTCATAACTGATTATAAAATAATAGTCGATAAGAGTACCGTTCCTGTAGGAACTGCCGAAAAAGTTAAGCAGATTTTGGGTGAGCAATTAGATGAAAATCTTTTTGATGTAGTGTCGAATCCTGAATTTTTAAGAGAAGGAGTTGCTTTGGATGACTTTATGAAACCGGATAGAGTAGTGATAGGTACAAATTCTGAACGAGCAGCTAAGGTTATGAAACGTTTGTATAGCCCATTTGTACGACAAGGTAATCCCATTTTTGTGATGGATGAAAAGTCGGCAGAAATGACTAAATATGCTGCTAATTCCTACTTGGCTACTCGCATTTCATTTATGAATGAAATAGCTAATTTGTGTGAAAAAGTTGGAGCTAATGTCGATTGGGTTCGGAAAGGGTTAGGAAGTGATACAAGAATCGGAAAACGATTTTTATTTCCAGGTGTGGGTTATGGAGGCTCTTGTTTTCCTAAAGATGTAAAAGCATTAGCAAAGACATCAGATGACTTTGATTATGACTTTAAAATATTGAAATCGGTTATTGATGTAAATAAACGTCAGAAAAGCTTATTTTTCAATAAGATAAAATCATATTTTAAAGGCAATCTAAAAGGAAAAACTATTGCTGTATGGGGCTTATCATTCAAACCAAATACAGATGATATAAGAGAAGCACCTGCACTTACTGTTATAGATGAATTATTGACAGAAGACGTAAATATTAAAGCATTTGACCCTGAGGCTATGGAAAATGTTAGTGCTATTTATGGAGACAAAGTGGAATTAACAGAAAATCAGTATGAAGTATTGATAAATGCAGATGCACTAGCAATTTTTACAGAGTGGAGTGTGTTTCGTACCCCTAGTTTCAAATTGATGAATCAACTTTTGGAAAGTAAAGTGATTTTTGATGGTCGAAATTTGTACGATTTGGGACAAATGGAGGAATTAGGTTATTATTATGAAAGTATCGGAAGAAGTGTAATTAGGTAATATTAAAACTTAAAATTCATTGAAAAGGGTACTTATTACAGGGGCAGCAGGATTTTTAGGATCACACCTTTGTGATAAATTCATAGATAAAGGGTATCATGTTATTGGAATGGATAACCTTTTAACAGGTACATTAAATAATATAGAGCACTTATTCCCGCTTCAAAATTTTGAGTTCCATTATCATGATGTTACGAAGTTTGTTCATATTCCAGGACAATTAGATTATATTTTACATTTTGCTTCTCCAGCAAGTCCTATTGATTATTTAAAAATGCCTATTCAAACTTTAAAAGTAGGAGCACTAGGAACTCATAATCTATTAGGATTAGCAAAAGCTAAAAAAGCACGAATCTTGGTAGCTTCAACTTCTGAAGTATATGGAGACCCTTTAGAACACCCTCAAAGTGAAGAATATTGGGGAAATGTAAACCCTGTAGGGCCTAGAGGTGTTTATGATGAAGCAAAACGATTCTTGGAAGCTATTACAATGGCATACCATAATTTTCATGGTGTAGAGACTAGAATAGTTCGTATTTTTAATACTTATGGATCTAGAATGAGAGTGGATGACGGTCGTGCATTACCTACTTTCTTTTCGCAAGCATTAAAAGGAGAGAAGATTACAGTTTTTGGAGATGGAAACCAGACTCGTTCTTTTTGTTATGTAAGTGATTTAGTAGAGGGTATCTACAAGTTATTACTTTCGGATTATCACTTACCTATGAATATTGGAAATCCAGAAGAAATTTCAGTAAAACAATTGGCAGAAGAAATTTTTGAAATGGTTGGAAATCCATTATCTAATATTTCTTATTTACCTTTACCGGAGGACGATCCCAAAGTTCGTCAACCTAATATTGCTAAAGCTACAACTATTTTAAACTGGCAACCTACTGTTTCAAGAGCAGAAGGATTGCGATTAGTTCATAGTTATTTTAAAGCAATATTAAAGAATGACAATAGTATCTAAAGATTCTCATTTAAGAAGCATCCTTAAAGGATTTACTTGGAGAATAATTGCAACTTCTACAATTATAATAATTGCTTACCTTACTACAGGAAATGTGCAGTTAGCTTTTGAAATAGGTTTTATAGAGTTTTTTGTTAAGATATTACTCTATTATCTCCATGAAAGAGCATGGCAAGTAGTACCTAGAAATCTTAATTATAAAAATCGATTGAAATTGAAAAAATAGTGGATAGTCAAAATAATATATTTCCAATTTTTGATCGGATTCTACAGAAAGAAGCTAAGGAAAAGCAATTGAGTCAACGAGGGGGAGTTTTTTGGTTTACAGGGCTTTCTGGTTCTGGAAAGAGTACGATAGCTCAACATTTAGAAGCTAAACTGCACCAAGAAGGTTTCTTGACACAAATACTAGATGGAGACAATATCAGAAGTGGGTTAAATAAAGATTTAACTTTCTCTAACGAAGATAGATTAGAAAATATTAGACGTATATCAGAAGTTGCTAAGTTGTTTGCTAATTGTGGTATTATCACATT
>CAYLSF010000375.1:0-6648 GCA_964385675.1 uncultured Saprospiraceae bacterium | reverse complement strand
GAAAAAAGTGCTTTTAATTTGTCTATTCGTTCTTTTAAATATTTCTCTTTTTGGTCAAAATTCCCTATTTGGGATTAGAGGCGGTATCAATATTGCTCATCAAGCAGGATTACAAGATTTACAATTTCAAACGCCTATCAACTATGAACACGCCTTATTTGCCAATGCTTCGTTATTTACTCAATTTGACCTCCGAGGAAAATTAGGATTGCAACTTAACCTAAGTTATCTACAAAAAGGCGTTAAAGGCGATTACGTAAATGATGTATTTAGCGTACCAAATGGTCAAGATATTACGTTAAGCGATCACCTTCTAATTTATGATTATATCGAAATTTCGCCTTTGGGTACTTACTCCTTTTTTTCAAATGAAAAATTAAATATTGAAGGAGTTTTTGGTCCTTCTATAGGCTATGCCCTCAAAGGAAGAACCGTAGCCGTCAATGCTGACTTTCCTACGCAAGATATTATTATCAATACGCAAGGAAGAAATAGATTCGATTTTGGTATTACAGCGGGGGTACAAGCGTTGATACCCTTAGGTTCAGGGTCATTCATTATTGATTTCCGTTATACCGAAGGAGTGACTAGTTTATTTGACAATCAACTTCTAAATATCCGTAATCAAGTGATAGGATTGAGTCTTGGTTATGCTTTTTCTGTATCAAAGTAGAACATTATTAACAACTCATAAATTACTGTTAAATAATGGAAAAGATAATGCTTTTGAACTATTGTAAAGCCGCATTTTAATTCAAAAGTCGTTTTACCCTCGATTTAAAACTCATTTATAAATTAAATTTTAACTCATGAAAAAGTTCATTTTCATTGTTGTATTTCCATTATTTATCAATTCTATTAATGCTCAAGTTTCTGTTGGTATCAGAAGTGGCTTAAATATCTCAAATCAATCTCAAAACTTTTATGAAGAGACTTATGGGGTAAAGTCGTTATATAGCACAGATTTTAGTTTTTCCTTACCGCTCCGATTTCAGCTTTCAGATCGATGGTTTTTTCAACCAGAATTAGCTTTTATAAGGCGTTCAGGAAGATTAGAAGGACATAGTCCACAGCTATTTCCTTATTCTACTCTTACTTTAAAAACCAGTGTGGTCGAACTTCCTTTATTATTTGGATACGATCTTATAAAAAAAGATCGATTTAAACTAGGGCTCTATGGTGGTCTTTCGATTGGACAAACACTTCATACGACTTATGGATGGGATGACTCGGAAATAGATATATCCATAGATGAATTTCCTACATTTTCTAGTTTAGAATATAACTTTGTTTTAGGTATGGATATGCAATTCAAATTAGGAAAACATCAGTTTGTATTTGACGCTAGATATAGTTATGAAGTTTGGGGTAGTGATTTATACACAAATCATGAATTTAATCTAAGCCTAGGGTATATTATTCCGTTGAAGTAAAACAAAGTCATCAGTTGACTACATTTTCATTTAAGGGTTTTCTTATAAAAACTTAGAGTAATGAAAATACGCATTTTTTTGAACCACAAAGAAACAATCCCGATAGCTATCGGGAACACAGAGGCTATCTACAAAAAAGTGATACTTTGATTAAATTAACATTTCTTTGTGATCTTTTGTGTCTTTGTGGTTCAAAATGTTTTTTATAAGAAAACCCTTATTTTCATTTTATTAAATCCATCAGAATCACCTTAAAACTCAAATACTTTAAAAATGAAAAAGAACATTTTACTATTACTCGTTTTCTTATTTTCAGTATCAATTTGGGCAACACACAATCGAGCAGGCGAAATTACGTACAAACAAACAGGATCATTATCGTATGAAGTTACGGTTACGACTTACACCAAAGCAAGTAGCATACCCGCTGACCGAGATAGTTTGGAAGTATATTGGGGTGATGGTACAAGTGAATTTGTGGTAAGAAGTAATGGAAATGGAACGCTGATAGGAAATAATACAAAAGTTAATTTTTATATCAGTACACACAATTATCCTAGTCTCGGTACTTATACTGTTTCAATGACAGATCCAAATCGAAATGGTGGTATTTTAAATGTTAATCCACCAAATTCCGATCAAGTACCTTTTTATTTAGAAGCTCAATTCACAATTCTGTCTTCTAGTTTTATGGGAACAAATGATTCACCCAAATTCTTAAATCCACCTATAGATATAGGTTATGAGAACCAACCCTTTGTGCATTGTCCTAGTCATATTGATACAGATGGAGATAGTTTGGCGTATGAATTAGTTATACCTAGACAAGCTTCAGGTACACCTGTTACAAATTATGTATTCCCAGAGGCGGTAGGTACTCCTTTTCATTTCATTCAATTAGATCCCGTTACAGGATTATTTACATGGATGGAACCCCGCGTTGCAGGCGAATACGTTATTACCATTTTATTAAAAGAATATAGAAACGGAACTTTAATTGGTCAGATTTATAGAGATATGCAAATTACAATATTGCCTATGAGCAATCGTCCACCAACATTTACAGATACGACTCTTTCATATTATGAGCTAAATGTAGGGCAATCGGTACAATTTACGCTTGATGCCAATGATCTTGATAATGATAATATTCAACTCACGGCTACAGGGCTTCCTTTGCTCAAAAATGCAAATTTTAATGCTCCCACTAATAATACAAATCCTACCATTACGGGTAATTTTTTATGGACACCTACAGCACAAGACGTCAGAAAAAATCCTTATCAAATGGTTTTTAGAGTAGAAGATGATGCGGAAGGTACGTATGGTGGTGTTTTTTATAAAGTTGTACGAATTAAAGTTAATTTTCCCGTTTCCACTAGAAAAATTGAAAATCAACCCTTGATTCGATTATATCCGAATCCTGTACCCCATCAATTGAATATTGATTTTGATACACCTTTGTCTAATAATAGAACATATCACATATTCAGTAACTCAGGGAAGTTAATTCAAACAGGAATATTAAGTAAAGGGGAACAACGCTTACAAGTTAATACAGTTCATTGGACTAGTGGCATATACTTTTTTACAATACACCAAGGAGAAGCATCAATCACACAACAATTTGTAATTGTTCGATAATTCATCCTTAATTACCTATTACTAGATATTCGTCAATATTTCAAAGTGAGCATTTCAAGTACGTTTTCAGATTTACTTGTCGTTTATTGACAGTCAACTACTTCATACTCGAAAGTTCGTTCATTACGTTCTTTCCATTTTGTATTAGGATGCTCATAAATGTATTCTACGGCTAATTTGTGTTTTCCTAATCGACTTGCTTTAGTCGTATAAGTAGCAATGCCTTTACTAAATGGAATTTCTTTTCCATTTACGTTTACTTGTACTAAGGAATCGTGAATCGGGATGCCATAGTTCACGATAAAGGCTTTGACTCCAGATGTTTCTCCTAACTGTATTTTATCAAAATCTGCACTAGTATTCATTAATGGAACATAATGATTATAATCAAAAATAGGCATCAAGGAGTTTTCAATCCCTTTTATCCAATAATGAGCTACGTTAGTAACCTGATGGCGTAACATTTGTAATTCTAACAATAATTGTGTAGTAGAAATATCCGATAGCTTTGCCTTGATTGATGTTGTATCTAAATAATATCTAGATTTCCAAACCTGCCCTAAATCAGTTTCTCCATATTCGTCATCAATAGTTACTTGGCTTTTTGCTATTGTTTGACACAATTGATTTAATCTTCCTTGCGTATATAAAATGGAATCTGATATATTATAATTTCGATTTTGTTGTTGGTATAAGTTATATAAACTTTCTTGGCTGTCTTTTTGATACAAAAAAGGTGGGTATTTCTTCCAAAAATCATTATACGTATCATCAACAATATTTTTTATTACTTTAAGTATGGTATTATAAGAAAATTGAATAGTATCTATATTAACCTCCGATTGTTGATATAATCGATTACGGCTAATCTCCCTTTTTATTAAATCAGCTTTGTCTTCATTAAATTTTTGTGTAGCTTCTGTTGTATAGTAAAAGATACGATTAGCAGTTAGGTAACCAGCAGCGTCATGCTTAGAAATATTTACATAAAAGCTATAATAAAATGTAATTCCATTTGCTATAATAATTCCGATGAAGAGTAATTTATTCATAGGTTAGTTTTTACAAGGTGTTACAAAATAGGATTGAAGCCTATTTGAAATGACTATGTCATTTTTATCTCTTATTTCTAATTTTAGATTATTCCAACCATTTTTGATTGGTTGTAAGGTGTATTTTTTCCTAGGAATGATTAAGGAATCATTCATATAAAGTCGTAAATGAGGTGGTGGATCAATATATTGAGATAAACCGAATTTAAAATCAAAATTTGAACTAATAGGTATTAATCTATTACCATGAAATGTGATAGTTTTAAAGTTATAATAATGGCTATGGTAATAGTCACAATATTCATAAAGATATGCCATCCAATTATACTGCTGCATGCTAATTAGACTTAGAATAATTTCTTTTGCTAGTGGTGATTTTCCTAATATATATTGCTGTTTATTCAAGTTTAAGAAACCATAATTAGATTTAAGTTCCGTCGTATCTTTTGTATCAACCAAAAGAATATATAATGATGAATCATTACCCAAAATATCATTATTAAAGTTCATTAGTTTTTTTTGAGTCATTATTCCTAAGGTATCCGCTTTTACCAAAACCCCTTTAAACTGACTGTAAGCAGTAGTAGCTTCCTCAATCCCGTCATAAGCATACGCTGTATTTATATCCATCGACTTCCTCGCCAATTTCAAATTTTCTTTAAGGCGATTTTCAAAATGATTTTTGTGTTGGTGGTATTTGAATATCTTAAAAGACATTATTGAAATGGAAATTATAAATACACCAATCAAAATTCGATTCCACATAATTATCTGTTTTTAAGTGATTTACAATCTATTACATCATAATAAAAAGTTCGTTTATACTGACCTATTTTACCTGTAAGTCCGCTTTTTATTTTATTAACAACTTCATAAAAGTGCTTTCCCGTTTTAGTCGGTTTTACCTCATAGGTTGCCACATTATTTTCAAAAGGAATCGGTTTTCCGTTTATAGTAAATTCAATTATGGAATCTTGGTGTTCTATAAAATTGCTAGAAAAATAGGCAGTCGCACTATATGTATCTCCTAGCTGAATAATATCCTTATCAGAATAAACCGTTGCGATAAGTCCTTCTTCATAGCTTTTTAGGTTTAATTCCTTTTTAAATACCTTTTCTAATTGCTTTAAGAGAAAGTAACCCGCTTCTTGATAATGTTGGTTTAATATGTTTAGCTCCAATAAAGTTTGTGCAACAGAAATATTAGTCAGCCTTGATTTTATGTCATTGGTATCTAATTGAAATTCTGCTTCCCCTGCTTTAATAAAGTCAGTCGTTCCTATATTTTGTAGAATTTTATTATTCTCGTTTTCAATGGTTTTTAATATGATGTTGAGGATACTGTCACTTTTTATATCTTGTTGATTAAGGACTTGTGGTGTGTACTTAAAAAAATATCTAGATTCAACTTTTTTTAGGAATTGCCTTTCCATCATCTTGATAGCTTCACTTATATTATAAGTCACCGTACGAATTGAATCAATTTGTTCCGCATAGGTTCTGAATTGACTATACCCTTCTGCATACATTTCCCAATGTGCCTGTTTAGCATCACCTAGTGTAGATAGTAGTTCTTGATTTTCTTTTAGCAAATCGTACGATATTTGATATGCTGTTGCTTTTTGAGGGGTTAGCGGATAGTTTTTATAAAAATGAATGGTCAACGCATTGATTAAAATAATACCTAAAATTAGTAATTTATTCATTTGGATGGATTTTGAGTTGGTTTACAATTTTCTACAAAAAAGAAATGCTCTTTTTTGTAAATAGAGCTGTCTTTCTCATTTCTTATTTCAACGATATAAGGATATTTTCCCGTTGTTTTAGGGGTTAGACTCAACTTTCTTTTAGGCTCACCATTGATATAAATCTTATTAAAATTAATTTCTGATGGCTCGTTATCAAGCAATTGAATTTGAGTTTTAAATGTATCGCCTAATTGTATCGCTTTAGAATTTGTAAGACTTGCTAGATTGTACCTCATGCTAAAACAATCAATTCCAGTTTGTCCATATAAATGATTTAAAGTCGTTAGCTTATTTTTATTCAATGCCGTTTTTAAGATGTTTTTCTGTAATTGTGAATCTTTCAGTTTGTGTTGAATTGAGTCTATTGCAAAGTAATCTCTCGTTTTTACTATATCGTTAAAGTATCTATCATTGTCTAGCAACATTTTATAGTCAATTGCTTGAATGACGTTATTTCCATCTAACAACTGCAACCGATGTTTGGTACTATCCATAATTTTAAACCCTTTTTCCTCCAAAGGATAAAACTGCGAGTAAGCCTGTGCTTCTGAACGTAAAGCGTTAAATACACCTTTACTTGCTTCCTTATAATAAGGCAAACTACGCTCTAGAGCCCTATCTATTCTAGCTTCAAAAGCATCTTGTTTTGTCTTTTGACTATACAAAACGCATGATAATCCCAGTACTGATATTAGAAAAATACCAGCTAATATTTTAGTCCACATATTTTTAATGATTTTAACTGTGCGCGTGATTCAACCAATTCTTTAT
>CAYLSF010000374.1:0-6653 GCA_964385675.1 uncultured Saprospiraceae bacterium | reverse complement strand
AATTACGAAACGCTCGAACCACATACCGATGTTAATCAAGATAGACATGAAGAAAGTAACGGTAATATTTCTACGCATTTTTCTTGACCAGAAAATCTGTGGAGATACTACGTTACAGAACATCATACCAAAATATGACCACCAGTAAATACCTGTCGCTCTATTATAGAAAGCAAATTGCTCATATACATATCCAGAATACCAAGAGATAAATAACTCCGTCAAATATGCAACCCCTACAATTGTACCTGTTACAACAATGACTTTATTCATCGACTCAATATGTGCTAACGTGATGTATTCCTCTAATTTCAATACCTTTCTAGTAATCAACATTAACGTCAATACCATTGCGAATCCAGAAAAAATCGCACCCGCTACGAAATATGGAGGGAAGATAGTGGTATGCCATCCAGGAATAACGGAAGTAGCGAAGTCAAAACTTACAATCGTGTGTACAGAAAGTACCAATGGAGTTGCTAAACCTGCTAATACTAAAGATAAAGACTCCCAACGTTGCCAGTGCTTTGCAGAACCTGTCCAACCGAAAGATAAGAAGTTATAAATACGCTTACGGAAACCTTTTGCACGGTCACGAACGGTAGCGAAATCAGGCACAAGACCTGTGTACCAGAACAATAAAGAAACCGTGAAATAAGTCGAGATAGCGAATACATCCCACAATAAAGGAGAGTTAAAGTTTACCCACAATGGCCCTCTTGTATTTGGGTAAGGGAAAATGAAAAACCCTAACCACAAACGTCCCATGTGAATCAACGGGAAAAGTCCAGCACACATTACCGCAAAAATCGTCATCGCCTCTGCTGCACGGTTTACCCCTGTACGCCATTTCTGACGGAATAATAATAAGATGGCAGAAATCAAAGTACCCGCGTGACCGATACCAATCCACCAAACGAAGTTGGTAATATCCCAACCCCAACCAATGGTTCTATTTAAGTCCCAACTTCCAATACCAACCCATATTGTCCAAAAGATGGACACTAAACCAAACGTTAATGCTCCTACAGCAAGTAGTAAGCAAGTCAGCCACATTAAATTGGGCATCGTCTCAGTAGGTCGGCAAATGTCCTCTGTAATATCGTGGTAAGTTTTGTTACCTTCTATTAACGGTTCTCTAACCTTAGCTATCGGTCCTGCCATGATATAATATTATTCTTGAATTCTACTGATTAATTTTGAATTTTGAATGATGAACTTTCATCCTAAACTCCATAAAAAATCAGATTGAAAAATTTTTATAATCTTAAACCTAATTGTCTTATTCCTAAAACAAATACCAATTGGAATCTGTGATTTGGAATTTCACCAATTATGCTAATTCAGTATTTTTATTTAAAACAACCATTTGATAATTTACAGATGGTTGAGTATTAACTTCTTCTAATACTTGATAAGTCAAATCACTTTCAATTCCTGCAACTACTGCACTTGATTTGTCATTGATATCTCCAAAAATGATAGCATCAGTAGGACAAGCAGATTGACAAGCTGTTTTGATGTCGCCATCTTGTAATTGACGTTGCTCAACTTTAGCCGTCAATTTAGCTTCTTGTAAGCGCTGAACACAGAAACTACATTTTTCGATAACACCACGAGAACGAACTGTTACATCTGGATTTAAGACCATACGAGTTAAATTATCTGCTCCGAAAGGAATTTCTTCACCATTGATAGGTGCTTCATTCCAAGCAAAGATATCAGCAGTTGTATAATCTAACCAGTTGAAACGACGTACTTTATACGGACAGTTGTTTGCACAATAACGTGTACCAATACAACGGTTATAAGTCATTTGATTTAATCCTTCAGAACTATGGTTGGTAGCCGCAACAGGACAAACATTCTCACAAGGAGCATTATCACAATGCTGACACATCATAGGTTGATAAACAACATTAGGATTATTCACATCACCATAGAAATAACGGTCAATACGTAACCAAGTCATTTCGTGATGACGGTGTACCTCTGTTTTACCAACTACAGGAACATTATTCTCTGCAATACAAGCGACCTGACAAGCACCACATCCAATACAGGCTGATAAATCAATTGACATTCCCCAGTGATGACCTTGCTTGTAGTATTTGTCATAACCAGGATACATTGATTTACTATTCAAGTATTGTGCATGTTCTCTTTCCTCTTTCAAAGAAGCTACAGCTTCACTTAATTCAGGTAAGTTCGTACGACGAATGATGGTACGTTTTGTCAATGAACCTTGATAACCCGTGCTACCTAAGATACGCTCATCCACATTGATAGTCTCACCATCTAATTCTCCTGTTACCCCTAAAGTATGGTGCATTTGTACACAAGCAAACTCTTTATCACGCCCTACTTTTCCAGAAACCTGTACACCTGTTGCAAAATATTTTCTATTTCCACCTTTTCCGTAAGAACCAATGTAACCATTTACGTCATTACCTACATTGTTACCTAATCCCGCAGCAGTACGTCCGTATCCTAAAGCTATAGAAACCGTACCAGGCATTTGACCGAAAGTACGCATTACTACAGTTGTGAACGTCTTATCACCAATCGTTACTTCTACTTTATCTCCGTCTTTAAGACCTGCAAATTCCTCGTAGTTTTCGTAGTTATTATCACCATCCCACTTAATCGGAATAGATAATACGTTATCCCAAACACAACGAGTAATCGGATCAGGCATTTCCATCAACCATGGGTTAGTAGCATACTGACCACCACCTATGTTTACCGTTTCATAGAAGTTTACTTCTAATCCACTTGAATTAGCTCCTTTAATTTTAGAAGCCGCAGATGCTGCATTACCTGCATATAATGGTGCATTGCTTTCCGAAGAAGCAGAGTAATAACCATCATGTACCGTGTTATCCCAAAACATTTGGAAATTCAATGAACCAGAAGAAGGGAAAATATTATTTTCCCAATATTTCTTTAAGAAAACATAATATGGTGTATCAGCTGATTGCTTAACCACATCGTTATCTGCCCAAGTCAATAAAGTTTCACCGAAAGAACGAGTATCAAATAAAGGAGAAATAGTAGGTTGGATAATCGTGTATTCCCCTTTTTTAGCTTCTGCATCGCCCCAATCTTCTAAGAAATGATGTGTAGGTGCTGCGTAGTTACATAAAGCTGCTGTTTCATTTAATAATCCAGCACAAGATACTCTTGTTTTTACTTTAGCAAATGCTTTTGCAAAAGCCTCTGCATTTCCTAAATCATAAGCAGGATTCGCATCATAAACGATTACTGCATCTACCCCACCGCCATTCATTTCTTTTACCAAACCTTGAATAGCTGAGTCGCTACCTTGACGCTGATAAGAAGGCGTTCCCAAATCAATTGTTGCACCATAGTTACCTAATAACTCATTGATTTGGTTGATAACTACTTGTACATTTGTATCATTTGAACCACTAACTACTAGTGATTTTCCTGCATTTTTCTTTAAATCTTTAGCAACTGTTTTTATTGCTTTTTTAGCCTCAGCACTCAATCCTTTTGGTACTGTTACATCTCCTCCTAATTCCTTACATAAAGCTACTACTGCTGCACCTTGCTCTGATGGTTTAATCAATACACGGTTATCTGCATTAGATCCCGTTAAAGACATTCCATTTTCAAAACAAATCAAACGAGCCATTTTAGCTTCCTTGACACTTGTAATCTTACGAGCTGCTGCAAACTGACGGGCATATTCTACTGGAGAAATCCATGTTCCTAAGAAATCTGCTCCAAAACTTACAATAACATTTGCCTTATCAAAATGGTAAGAAGGAACAACACGGTTCGTTTCTCCAAAACATAACGCATTGGCATCTAACAAACCAGAAGCTGATACCGCATCATAGGTAACAACTTGCGTATTTGGATAGTATGCTTTGAATGCCTCAATTGCTGCCTTCAAGGTTGGACTTAAAACCGTATTGGTTACAATTCGGATATTCGCATCAGGCTTTAATTCACCTCCTACTTTTTTATCCAAATCTGCCCAAGACATTTTTTTCACCGCTCCATCTTCGATAGAACCTGCATGACGCAAACGAGCTGTATCATATAAATCCAAAACAGCCGCTTGAGCTCTAGCACTTGTACCACCCTTTGTAATTGGCGACATGGTGTTTCCTTCAATCTTGATAGGACGTCCTTCTCTCGTTTTTACAACGATTGGACAGTAATCACCACCTCTTACATAAGTAGAAGCATAGTATGCAGCAACACCTGGTACAATTGCATCAGGTTTTACGACATAAGGAATAGCTTTACGTACTGGAATTTCACAACTTGCTGCAATCGTAGCCGCTGTTAAACTAAATCCCATATACTTTAAGAAATCACGACGGTTACTACCTGCCGTTGCTTCTTCTATAACTTCCTCACTTTCGCCTAGTGCATCTACTATAGGTAATTCAAAAAATTCTTGTTTTGAACGTTCGATATACGCTGACTCGTTTGTCAGGTCTTCAACACCTAGCCAGATTTTATCCTGTTTCTTCATGGTGAAATTTATAATTTTGAATTTTGAATGTCAATTTTGAATGTTTAAATCCAATTTATTCGCTAATCCAAAACATTATAATTTAAAGTCTTCCTTGAAAGGTTGAACTTCTTGATTTCAAAAAATAATTAATTGCAGATCTAATTTTGTAAAGAATTTTAGAATCATTATTCAAAATTCTTCCTCTGCCTATCAGCAGACAGGTTCAAAATTATTAATAGTGACACTTCTGACACTCTAAACCTCCGATGTCTTCTACAGTAACCTTATTGATTTTACCTGCTTTTAAGTCATCGTGATAAGACTGATATGCCTTATAGTATTCGTTATCTGCAAATTGTACTTCTGTTTCACGGTGACAATTGATACACCATCCCATAGATAAAGGAGAATATTGTTGTACAACCTCCATTTCTTCTACCGCACCATGACAAGTCTGACATTCCACCTTACCAACTGTTACGTGTTGTGCGTGATTGAAATAAGCATGGTCAGGTAAATTATGGATACGAACCCATTCGATAGGCTTTTGAGCATGTTCCATTACAGCCTCTAATTCTTTCTCTACAGTTCTAGTTACTTCCTCTACGCTAGATGTTCCTGCTGCAATCTCTTCTTCATACGCTCCTCTCAACCATTTCTTGAACATACGCTTGATGTCTTTTTGAGACATTTCATCATAGTTCTCAATATAAGCCCCTGCACCTTTTGTCGGATCCCAACCTGCTGATGCATAAATTTTAGTCAACTCAGAACGTCCATAAGTAGAACCTTCCTTAATTGCAGAGTGACAATTCATACAAGTATTGGTAGCAGGAATCACAGAATGCTTACTTCTTCTTGCTCCATCATGACAATACTGACAATCAATCTTGTGAATTCCAGCGTGTGTCTTGTGAGAGAATTTAATAGGTTGATCTGGTGCATAAGCCTGCTGACGACCTAAGCCTGTACCATTATCCAATGCCGTATAACCTGCAACAACTACAAAAGCAAAAGTCAAGAAAGATAATAAAGCAGGACTCGTTACTAATTCAAATAAAGTCTTACGCTCTCCTGGATCTTCACCTGCTTTTACCTTAGCCATGTAGTTTAAGTTAGAAATAATTCTAGCTAGGACTACTGCTAAGATGGCTAAGACACCTAATAATAACCATAGATATAAAGAGTTACTATCATTTTTTGTGACAACAACTTCGTCATCGTCATCACCACCTTCCTTTTTATCACCACCACTTGCAACAAAATCAATGTAAGTCAAAATCGCTGCAATATCCTCGTCCGTAAAATTTGGGAAAGAGTTCATTACCGACTGATTCCAATCATTGTATAACTTATTCGCTCTCGGATGCCCTGATTTAATCAATGCTTGCGAGTTACGAATCCAAGAATACAAGTCTGCTTCATCTTCCCAACGTTCTTGTACACCAGCTAATGCAGGTCCTGTCATATCAGACTTCATATTCTTGTTATGACAAGATGCACAATTGGCTTTAAACAATGCTTTACCGTCAGGCTGTGCAATTGCCCCTGTGGAGAATAGGAGCATTGCAACTATAGCAAAAGAGCGGAAAAAAGTTAATCTAAGTAGCATAGATATATGTCTTTGTAAAAGTTCAAGAACACGTTCATTCCGATAACTATCGGAACAAGTTTAAAATAATTCATCACTTATCAATTGACAAGTAAATATTGCATTTTAAAAATTTGAAAGAACACTGTTCACGACACCTTATTAAAATTTTTTCTTCAAAATCGACCAACAAATTAATGTTTAGTTAATATGTCACTCGATTGTCACACAAATTTACAACACGAAAACTTGTTAGACAACTGCTAAAAACTTGTTCTAACTATTTGGAAATCTTCTAAATAAGAACTGCGTTTTAACATTTTTTAACAGGTAAAAGGATATTTCAAACTACGACGACAAATCCAAATTAAAATTTTCAAAAAGGAGAATTGAACTAATTAATGCAAGATTATGTTTCGTTTCGTTTTGTGCCGCAAATTTGCACATTTTTTACTGAATAGAGAAAATATTTAATAGGATTTTAAAAATTTAGTCCACTTGGACTTGATTAATTGAGAATTGAAATTTGAGAATTCAGAATTAGATAAAACTGGTTTAATTAATAGG
>CAYLSF010000373.1:0-6664 GCA_964385675.1 uncultured Saprospiraceae bacterium | reverse complement strand
AGTCTAAATTATAGTATTCTAGAAGATATTAGAATATTTCAAAAGCAATGAACAGTATAAAAAGTTTCGATTTATTGTTTATGTACTTTGTAGAATTTCAAGGAAGTAGTAAAAAGCAAATAGGGAATTACTCATGAATAATTCCCTATTTGCTTTAGTAAACTATATTAGATCATTTAATCAATGGCCTCAATTAAAACAATATCATACGGACTATCTATCTCAACTTGACCATTTTTAATGATTGCCTCCGTTCCTGAATAGAAATCTCTTACAGCAATTCCATCTTCAAAAGTATTATGAACAGCAATTTCTTTTACGCCTTTTTCTAAGTCTAACCCAACTAAAACTTGGTCTTGTTTTGTATCATTCACTTGAAGCGTTCTTTTAAATAGATAAGGCGTAGCCTGTAATTGCTGATGTTCTCCTGCACCGATCGCTAGATGATTTTTTCTAAATTGTCCCAATTTTTGCCAATGTGCTAATAAGTCTTGGTAAGATTCCTTTTCCAAATCTTCCCAGTTCATAAATGACCGTAAAGTCGCATCTCCATTTGTTCCTTCTATAACTAAAGGACGAGCCGTTTCGTCGCCATAATATATTTGAGCCCCACCTGGTGATAGTAATAATTTAGTCGCTGTTTCTTTGCTTTTAGTACGTTTTGGGTCGAAAGGACTTCCATCATCATGAGAAGTTAAATAATTCAATATACCTACAGATTGCATATTGTCATTATTTAGGATTTTACTGTATTTGCTACCGAGGTTTTCATAATCATTTTTAGCATCTTCTTTGAAAGAAAAATTAATTAACCCTTCAAAACCATTCGCAAAAAAATCTACTTTTCTATCACCATAATCATACATTTTTTCTGCTTCCACATAATATCCATAAACCTCTCCCACCATATAAAACTCCTCTTCATCCAATACCTTTGAAGGATTTGCTGTTTTCCAATCTGCAAAAGCAACTTTACAGGCTTCCTTTAATTCTTTCCAAACTTTTTCTTCTGTGTGTTTAACCGTATCTACTCTAAATCCATCAATCCCATATTTACGAATCCAATCTACCAACCACTTCATAATATAAAATCGAGGTGCACGAGGATAACCTGTTTTTGCAAAAAACGCCTCCAATGCCTTTTCTTCTGCGGCTAAACGCCCTTCTGCCGACCATTTTTCTTTTAAGAAAGGGGGTAACTCAACAGCAGCATCACTTTCTGTTTTAACATCAGGTAAATTTTCAACTAACGTACACGTAACCGTCGATTCAAAATCTTGATAGCGACATTGAGGCTTTGTACGTACCCAGCTATCTGGCCATTGCGTATCTAAATCCGTTACAGGGCCTGTATGATTTATCACCACATCCATCAAGATTCGGATGCCTCGCTTATGTGCCGCTTCAACTAATGCTGCAAATTCTTCTTCTGTACCAAAATTCGGATCTAAGCGTGTCCAATCCTTTGCCCAATATCCATGATAGGCATAGGTCTTTCCCGTTCCTTCATCCGTAGAACCATGAATTTGTTCTATCACAGGTGTCATCCAAATCGCATTGACGCCTAATTTATCAAAATATCCTTCTTCAATTTTTTGAGTAATTCCTTTCAAATCTCCCCCTTCAAAACTACGTAAAACTGCCCCATCTTTTTTTCGATTCAGTGGTAAATCATTGGTCTTATCTCCATTGTTAAATCGGTCGGTCAGTAAGAAATAAACCGTTGCATTTTTCCAAAAGTTAGAGATAGAGGTCTCCTCTTCTGGTGTATCAATGGATACTTCCTCTTCCTTTTTAGTTGTATTACAGCCTATGAAAAGGAAGATAAGACAAGCAATAAGATATTTTTGTATGTTCATAAATTGTTTTTTTAAAGAAGTAAAGAACCACAGATTACTCTGATTTATTTATCTGTGAATAATTTGTGTGAATCTGTGGCAGAATTCAAGAATAATCATGTGAAATATATTTGTAAGAAAATCTAGTTGTTCTGAGCGTCTTTAAGTAGAAAACTACATTTTTAAAAAGCTTCATCATCTAATAGCGTTTCGTCCTCTTTAAAGTCAAGATTTTCAATTTCCTCATTATCCTCCACAATTAAACATAATGCCGCAGCAATCAACATAGATATACCGCCAATAATCAAGGCGAATACAGAAACATTATCAAAGAAATTCTTTAAAATAAAACCCAAAATACTCGCCGCTACAATTTGAGGAATAACAATAAAGAAGTTGAAAACGCCCATGTAATATCCCATTTTATGGGCAGGTAGAATACTAGATAACATCGCATAAGGCATAGATAAGATACTCGCCCAAGCGATACCAACACCAACCATTGAGACTAACAACATGTTAGGGTCAGTAATAAAATAGATGGAAAATAATCCCAATGCCCCACAAACCAAAGCCAATAAATGCGTTACCCTTCGGCTCGTATATTTAGCGATAACAGGTAGTAAAAAGGCAACCAATGCGGCTATACCATTATAAATGGCAAAACAAATACCTACCCAATCTGCTCCCTCATTGTAGGCAGCAGATGCTGAATCCTCTGTACCATACACATGACTCGTCACCGCAGAAGTCGTATATATCCACATCGCAAATAAGGCAAACCAAGAGAAGAATTGCACCGCAGATAACTGAACCATCGTCTTAGGCATTTGAAAAATCCCTTTGAAGGATTCAATTAATCCATCCCAAATCCCTTCTTCTGCATTTTCTGCTCTAAATTTTTCAATATCATCCGGTGGATATTCTTCTGTTTTAAAAACGGTCCACATCACCGCTACAAAATAGGCAACTCCTCCAATGTAGAAAGACCATCTCACAGAATCAGGAATACCACCACCTTCCGCAACATTGCTAACACCAAACCAATTCGTAAAAATGTAAGGTAACGCCGAAGCTACCACGGCTCCGACACCGATAAAGAAACTCTGCATTGCAAAACCACTTGTGCGTTGTTCATTGGGTAACATATCTCCAACAAACGCTCGAAAAGGTTCCATACTGATATTGATAGACGCATCCATTAGCCATAGCATAATCACTGCCATCCAAAGTGCTGTAGAGTTGGGCATTAAAAACAAAGCAATGGTCGCTAGTATCGCTCCGATAGCGAAAAAAGGTCGTCTGCGTCCCCACGTAGAATGCCAAGTTCGGTCACTATAATAGCCAATAATAGGCTGAATAAGTAAACCCGTTACAGGAGCAGCTAACCATAAAATAGGCAAAGCATCTTTAGAAGCCCCTAACGTTTCAAAAATTCGGCTAACATTAGCGTTTTGGAGGGCAAACCCAAATTGAATACCTAAAAACCCAAAACTCATATTCCAAATTTGCCAAAAGGAAAGTCTAGGTTTTTTTGAATTGATTGATATGGAAGACATAATTTTTTATTTGGTAAAATGTAATGACTTATTCACTTAGAGGATTGGACATTAGTGATGTACCCAATAACGAGGCGTAATTTTTTGCGACTCATATACTAACAAATAGGCATACCTTCTTCAAACATCTAAAAATAGATGAAGACTTCTTCATTCAATATTACTTGTTCGATATTCGATATTCTATAATTTTTTCAACACTTCCCGATCCATCACATGAGGACCGTCAAAAGCTACTGTCTTTAAGGTTAAATCATGTTTTTTAGCATAATCGAGTTGCCATTGTATCCGCTCCTTTTCATTTAAGTATTTATCTTTTGTACCATAAACAAAAAGAATTTCTTTATCGGCAAGATAACTTTCATGGCTTTTAAAGTCTAAGTCATCAGGTAACAATCCTGCCCATAAAATCAATCGATGAAAAACGGGATGTTCCCTTAATATCCAACGACATTGAGTGGCTGATCCTTGCGAGAATCCAAGTAAGTGAATGCGAACGTTGTCATGGAGTTGTGGTACAAAATGCTCGTATAATGTCTTGATATAATGTGTATAATCCGCTATTTCATCCAATCGGTGCATACTCGTCATCCAGGTGGCTACAGGCGGTCTATTTTTTTCATGCCAGTAGAAATGATTTAACCCTTCTGGAGCAACAACCAACGTTTTACCATTATCTAAAACGTCAAATTTTCTTATAAAATACTTTGCTACTTGTCCATAGCCATGACACACAATCCATAAATCTTCAATGTGCTTTCCTGCCTCCCCAATAGTACAATAATGAGCTGTTCTAGGTATGGTGAGTTTATGTTCTTTTATCATATTTTAAAATTGAATCCTTTTTATAAATAAGCAAGGCGAAAAGATAGGACAAATACTTTATCATTTGATATACAAGGTTCAATTAAATGTGGAATCCTAAAATAAACTATTGAATTATTCGAATTGTAATTACTAGAATCTATATGTAGAATAAGTAGAAATGTTAAAAAGAAGATTAGACCTTACCAAACATATTTTTGAAGTTATTAAATTTTGCTATTTCTGTATCAACTAAGCGTATGTTTAAATATTATTTCCCCCAACCCACCCTTTTGTACTAGTAGATTAACTACCTTAATACTCCGTAAAACGAACATGAATGGGATTCGATTTCTTATTAA
Source organism: uncultured Saprospiraceae bacterium (assembly GCA_964385675.1). Taxonomy (GTDB): domain Bacteria; phylum Bacteroidota; class Bacteroidia; order Chitinophagales; family Saprospiraceae; genus CAYLSF01. Next base: position 2,101 of record CAYLSF010000373.1, on the reverse strand, counting down.
AAATCTCGACTTTAGAATAAGGAACCGCTGGGAAAACGATATTTGTCATTGTTGTTAATCCGTAGTCCGCAAAAATTTCGATAGATGCTGGTTCCATAACGATTGTAAGGTTCAACGTATCCGAATTAGAAAATCGTGGTGCAACTTGTACTTGTTCCGCAAATTCAGGGCTAAAGTCAATAATACCAGAAGATGTCCGGTCAAAATAGAAGGTATCAGCACGATAATTTAACTCAACCTTTTCCTCATATTCGTTTTTAAATTCAATAGATAGATCTGTACTATTATTTACAGGGTAAAGACTGATATTATAATTTATAGTTTTTTGATTTTGGGGTAAATCCCAATCTGTAGAAGCAGCAGCTATTATTGTTTTGGTTTTAAATGGTAATTGTTTAGAAAAATTTGATCGTGAAGGCAAATGTACGGGTTCAGACATTAGACGAGGGCCTTCATCCGTGTCTCCAAGACTCAACACACGAGGAATAGTCATTGCACCTCTCCAATCAACCGTCGGAACATTTAATGCATATTGCCAATTCGACATCCACCCAATAAATATACGACGGTCATCTGTTTTAGGAATTCCTGACCAAGAAACCCCAGCAAAATTATCTTTTCCAAAATCTAGCCATAGCGTACGTTCATTTGAGGAGTATTCGGGTTTTAGTGAAAACGTTTCTCCATCAAAATCGCCTAAAAAATATTGAATCGCAGATCCACCATTCGGACCACCATCATTAAGGCTACAAAGGAGTACCCATATCTCTTCATTTTTATAGGATAAAGGAAATAAATCTGGACATTCCCAAACCCCTAATTCGGTATTGATTTCCTCTCCAAATGAACTTACATAAGTCCAATCCAATAAGTTTTCGGAATTATAAAATTTGAAATGATCTCCACTGCCAATAACCATGACCCATTTGTCAGAGGGAGCGTGGTAAAACACTTTTGGATCTCGAAAATCTTTTATAGAAGGAAATTCAAGGATTGGATTTTTATGATATTTCTTCCACGTCCTTCCTTTATCCAGACTATAGGCAATCCCTTGTGACTGATAGCCGGTTTTCCCAGCCTTCATATCGTCTATTTGGTGGTATGAAAAAAAAGCCAACAAGGGAAGCTGCCTAGGTTTACCCAAACCAGAAACATTTGCACTATCGACTATCGCACTTCCAGAAAAAATATACCCTAATTCATCTGGAAAAAGAGCAATAGGAAGATGCTCCCAATTCATTAAATCTTTACTAATTGCATGTCCCCAATGCATTGGCCCCCAAATATTACTATCGGGATAATGCTGATAAAAAAGATGATATTCGTCATCAAAGAAAACAAGTCCGTTCGGATCATTCATCCAACCCTTTGGTGGAGTGAAATGAATTCCAGGACGGTATTTATCTTCTTCTTTTGGGATAGACTCCGATTTTGAGCAAGAGCCCAAAACCCAAAATCCAACAAACAAGAAGATGGTTACTTTGATCGGAATAAAAGACATACTCATCTTTATTTGATTTTGAAGAAGAAATGTAACTATTTAGCACCATGTGAAGCACACGTCATTCCGAACTCGATTCGGAACCTGTCTGCCGAACAGGCAGGTCTCACTAGGATTAGTCAAGACGACTTTTCATAGAAAAGAGTCGTGTATATTCGGAAAATAATGACCTAGATAGTCTATAAGATCTTCTAAGGCAAAGCATAAGCGACATATTTATCGCCTGGCTGAGTTCCCATTTTACCACCACCACAGGCAATCACTAGATATTGTTTTCCACCTGACATATACATTGCAGGTGTCGCATAACCTCCTGCTGGCAATTTTGCTTCCCAAAGTAGCTTTCCTGTTTTCATACTAAAACCTCTTATTTTTTCATCATTCGTAGCGGCAATAAACAAAACACCACCTTTTGTAATCACAGATCCACCATAGTTTTCAGTACCACTAATTGGGTAATTCGGGTCATCTAGGCTTTCTTCATGACCAAGCGGTATTCTCCATAAATATTCTCCAGTATTTAGGTTAATCGCATTAAGCGTTCCCCAGGGTGGCTTAACGACAGGATAACCCCGATTATCTTTAAATCTACCGAATCCT
>CAYLSF010000372.1:0-6697 GCA_964385675.1 uncultured Saprospiraceae bacterium | reverse complement strand
AAACTGTCAAAAACAGTTCTTTATTTCTTCATCAAAATTTATCGCTTATGAGTAGTTTACCTCAGAACGTAGCAGAGGAAATCGAAAATTTCGTTGCACAAGAAAATTCTTGGTTAAACCAATTAAAAAATTGTGAAGATCGCATTGATGAATTCAAAGCATCTTTAAACCGTTTTTCTGAAATTGCCACTTCCTCCGACTCTAAGTCTATTAGTCATTTTGAAAGCTTATTTTCCTATTATCAATCTGACATCATTCGTCGTCTTAAACACACCGTTAGATTAAATCAACAAAATCTAGCTAGTCTTGTCTCTAAAGAACCCAATCGTTATTATTCCAATTATTTAAATGATCACAAGCATCACAGTCTTAAGTTGAATAATTTTTTTGAGCGTTTTGAAAACATTGCAGAAGAGTTTGAAACCTATATGCGTCAAAGTGGATTGAGAACCACAGCATAATGTAATGAATCACAATTGAACTAAATTATTTATGAAAGCGACAGTTTCCTTTAGAGGCTGTCGCTTTTTGAGTTTAATAAACTCTGCCAATTTCCTTTTAAGGTTGGAAGTTTTTGATTATTTAGCATCACCTGCATAAAGTCGGAGCGACTCATAAATTCTGCACCTAAACTCTCAAGGTGATCGGTATGAATTTGACAATCAACTAAAGTAAAGTTGAGGCTTTTTAACTTTTGTACGAGTGTAATAAAACCATATTTTGAGGCATTACTGACTTTAGTAAACATAGACTCACCAAAAAAACATTTCCCTAAAGACACACCATACAGCCCTCCCACTAATTCATCTTTCTGCCATACTTCTACGGAATGAGCTATTCCTAATTTATGCAATTCAATATAAGCTTGTTGTACATCCTGTGTAATCCACGTTCCACCGCCTTCTTGTCCTTTCCGCTTAATGGTTTTACATTGGCTAATAACTTGCTGAAAATCCTTATCAAAAGTCACCGAAAAAGGTACTTTTCTAAAAAGACTTCGCATACTTTTGGAAACTTTGAGTTTTTCGGGATATAAAATAAATCGTGGATCGGGACTCCACCATATAATTGGTTCGCCTTCATTGAACCACGGGAAAATACCATACTGATAGGCTAATAATAATCTTTGAACAGATAAATCACCTCCTATGGCTAATAATCCATCTTCATCTGCGTATTTAGGGTCTGGAAACACTAATTCATCTGAAAGCAAGTACATTTAGTGATTGGTTGCTTAGCTAATTACTTATTAATAATCCTTCTATTTGTTAATAGTTAATAATTAACAATTAGTCCTCATCTTCTTCTTCAATTACAGCAGAAAGTCCCCTTTCTACCAATGCATCTTTCATTGGTTTCAATTCAGATTTTGCGCCTGTTTTTACAGTTGCTTTTCCTTTGAAATGAATGATATAAGAAAGTTGTTCCGCTTGTTGAGAAGAGTGATTACATACTTCTATAAAGCATTTGATAACCCAATCAAATGTATTGTGGTCGTCATTATACACAATTAAATAAGAACGATTACCGGAATCAATCACTTCATCTTCCAGTAAAACTTCTAATTCTTCCAATGATGTATCAAAATGTGTCATTTTTCGAGTTGCCTGTTGCCAATTATCAGTTGCGAGTTGAAATCAACCTCGTAACTGATAACTAGCGACCTACCTACCAAATAGGCAAATTTATTCTATAAACTATCTAATGTTGCTTTAATTGCATCAAAATTAGGTACATTTCCCGCATTATCTAACACCTCTGCATAGCGAATAATTCCTTCTCCATCAATAACAAAAGCAGAACGTTTAGAAACCCCTTTCATACCTAAAACGAAATCCTCATATATTGATTCATAAGCTGTAGAAGTCGTTTTATTGAAGTCTGATAATAAGGGAAAATTATAATTTTGAGCTATTTTAAATTGCTCTAGTGTAAATAAAGAGTCAACAGAAATTGCAACAACCTCTGCTCCGATATTTTCATAGTGAGCAATATCGTCTCTAACACCACATAATTCTTTGGTACATACTCCTGTAAAAGCTAATGGAAAAAATAATACAACAACATTCTTTCCGCTGTAGTCAGATAAGGAAACAGGTTTTTTATCTGTATTAAATAACGTAAAAGCAGGTGCTTTATCTCCAACTTGTAAAGCCATAAGTTTTATCGGATTTTTGAGTTGTGGGTTTCGAGTTGTAAATATTTATAGCATCTAGCAACCCGCAACTTATAACTCGTTTTATAGTTGATTTAAAATATTATATTTGAACTTTAAATTAAAAACCATTGCCTTTGTTCAATTGCAATCGTTTTAGACACCAAAGATAGGGGTTTTTAAACCTTTTCGGAAAGGATTATAACCTCTAATAGACTTTTTTAGATTTTGACGGACGAAAAACGAGCATATTTAGAGCTACACTTTATTGTTTTCCTTTATGGCTTTACGGGAATACTTGGAAAACTTATCTCTTTATCAGAATTGGTATTGGTATGGTGGCGAATGGCTTTAGCTGCTTTGGGGTTTTTACTGTTTTGGAATTTGGTAAAACCTATTTTCAAAAAAGAAAATAAATCCTTAATCCTTAAATTGGTCGGTATAGGTATTTTGGTTGCCTTACATTGGGTTACCTTTTTTGGTTCTGTTAAATACTCTAATGTATCTGTCGCACTAGTTTGCTTTGCTACTACAACATTCTTCACTGCCGTTTTTGAACCCCTTTTACTCAAAAAACAATTCAATTGGTATGAATTAGGGCTAGGATTCCTAATTATTCCAGGTATGTATTTCGTTGTAAATGGCATTGATGTAAGTATGTTCTTTGGTGTATTTATCGGCATTATTAGTTCGATGTTAGCTGCGATATTTTCTATTTTAAATAAACAACTAGCGGATCAAGCCCACCCTATGGGTATCACTATGGTAGAATTGACAAGTGGCTGGGTCTTTTTAACCCTACTCCTCCCCTTCTATTTTATGTATGATTCTAGTGGACAATTAATTCCTTCGGGTTGGGAAGACATTCTATATTTATTAATATTAGCTTGGGTTTGTACCACCTTTGCGTATTCTGTGAATTTAAGGGTGTTAAAACATATTTCAGCCTTTTCAGCTAATTTAACTATTGCCTTAGAACCTATTTATTCTATTATATTTGCGATTCTAATTTTCAAAGAACATCAAGAGTTAAGCAGTACCTTTTATATTGGTGTTGTAATAATGATGTTAGCTGTATTTGGGCATCCGATACTAAAGAATAGAGAGCAGAGAGACAAGAGTAGAGACAAGAACTAATAAAATCAATAATTATCTCTATTCTTGGTTCTCTGCTCTCTGTTCTTAATATGAAATCATGATAGACTTACAAGAACAGTTGATGACGTATGTGGAGGCACACACAACGCCTCAATCTGAATTATTATATCAATTATATAGAGAAACACACTTAAAGACGCTTGCCCCTCAAATGGCAGCAGGTCATTTTCAAGGTGAATTATTGAAAATGATTAGTAGTATGATTCGTCCTAAAGCTATTTTGGAAGTAGGGACATTTACGGGGTATGCTGCTCTATGTTTAGCACAAGGTTTAGAAGAAGGGGGTAAACTATATACAATAGAGGTAAATGAAGAATTGGAAGATCTAATTCGTCGATACATACAACAAGCAAAAGCAGAACATCAAATAGAATTACACATCGGGGATGCGGGAAAAATAATTCCAAATTTAGAAATCCAATTTGATTTGGTGTATATTGATGCGGGAAAACGATACAATGATTTGTATTATGATTTAGTGTTTGAAAAAGTACGGCAAGGAGGATTTATTTTAATTGATAATGTACTTTGGAGTGGCAAAGTTACGGAATCAAAAAAAGATAAGGATGCAGAACGGATAGATGCTTTTAATAAAAAAGTACATCACGATAATCGAGTAGAAAACGTCGTTTTGCCGATTAGAGATGGCGTAACGTTAGTAAGAAAACTATAATTCAATACTTACGACAATCGACTACTGACATTCGACAATCGAAAGTCACGATGCTATTATCGTACCTGTTGATAATTGGAAATTAATTTTAATAATGGATCAGATATTTGAAATACTCAACCAAGCGATATTTAGATTTGGAACCTACGTTTTTACTATTGGTAATTTTGTCTTATTAGCAGCCATTATTCCTATGGCAATGGTTTTATTTTGGGCCTACCAACGGATAACCAATCAACTTTACAGGACTTACGAAATTCCTCAAGAGAATCAAATTGCCATTAATCGCTTTTTCAAAACGTTATTGTATTGGATTTGTGGTATTGCTTTAGTCCGTGCCATCGGTCTGCCTTTACCCACAGTAATGGGTTATCCAATTTGGCAATTTGCAGGTACTACTTTTTTGGTTTCCAATATAGTGTATGCCATTTTGATTTATATACTAGGACGAACTTTATTGTGGGTGATTACTGAATTGCTAGATCAATTTTTTAATCGTCAAAAAACGGATAAAGGAGCTAGATTTGCCATAACTCAATTGCTAAAATATATTATCTATACCGCTACCATCTTAGCCGTTTTAGAAACGCTAGGTTTTAAACTGAATGTAATATGGGGTGGTGCAGCAGCGTTATTAGTTGGTTTTGGTTTAGGTCTGCAACAGTTATTCAATGACTTGGTTTCTGGTATTCTCATTATGTTTGAAGGTACTGTGCAAGTTGGTGATGTCGTAGAGGTTGATAATTTTGTTGGTTCAGTTTTATCTATTGGGCTTCGAGCATCAAAAATTAGGACTAGAGATAACATAACCGTCATTGTCCCGAACTCACATCTAGTAATGGATGGTGTAGTTAATTGGAGTCATGCAGGTCAGAAAAAACGGTTTTTTATTAAAGTTGGTGTCGCTTATGGTTCTGATGCTGATGTTATTAAAGCATTATTATTAGATGTAGCCTTACGTCATGAAAAAATCCTAGATTTTCCAGAGGCTATTGTGCGTTTTGTTGATTTTGGAGATTCTTCCTTAGATTTTGAACTACATTTTTGGACGTATGAACTAGAACGCATTCAAGATGTTTTAAGTGATCTACGATTTGATATTTACAACTCTTTTAATGAAAATAATATCGAAATTCCATTTCCACAAAGAGATGTTTGGATGCGAACACCAAAACAATAATAACTTGCTAATCATGCAACAATCTGGTACTTTGGATTTTGAAATTTAATAAAATAGATGGGTTTCTTTGATAGGTTATTTAGGAGTAGTACGAAAGAAGATGAACCAAAAATTCCTTTTGGGCGGTATAGTGATGCCTATCGTTCAGAGGAACAACAAGACTTTTGGCGACAGGCAGAGCTAGAGTTTGAGCATGGGAATTACATAGAAGCGTATCAGTTTTTTTTCAAGTTCTTGAGGGATGAATCCTGTGATAATGTAAAATTTTGGGAAGACGAAAAAGGATTGCGTTTTGAATTACTACAAGGTTCTAAAAAAATAGTTGGACTAGCTGATCATGAAACCGTTGAGGTAGAGACTAAAATAGCTAAAGTAGAGACTTTAGAATTAGCTTTTATGCAGCAATTAATGAATAAAAATTATGCATTGAAGTATGGCCGATTTGCCTTAGATGATCAGAATGATATTGTGATGAAGTTCAATACTTATCTATTGGATGGCTCCCCTTACAAACTTTATGATGCCTTAAAAGAGATTGCTCTGAATGCCGATAAACTAGATGATCTTTTATTGGATGAGTTTAAAATGCTGCAACCCATAGATACAGGACATATTGAAGCTATTTCAGCTATTGAAAAAGAGACTAAATATAAATTCATCGCTCAATGGATTTCAGATACTTTAACGACCATTGAAAATCTTCCTCCAAAGCACCCTACTATTTCTAGAGCCTATTTATTGATGAATTTGTGCTATAAACTCGACTATCTAATTCGTCCTGAAGGATTTATGATGGAAGTTTTAGAACGAGTTAATCGAGTTTATTTTGCTCATGATGAGCAAACGATGGCTCAAAAGTGTGAGCAAATTGTAGTAGATATTCAATCTATTTTAGATAGACCTAAAGTAGAATTACAAAAAGAAATGTATAGAACGACCTCTACTTTTGGAGTGGTTATGCCTGTACAACATAATAGTGTTATTGCATTTATTGATGGCGAAATTGCTAATATTAATTGGTATTTAGATAATAATCATGATAAAGAAGCCATAGCCCTAACAGGTTATATCGTTGGATATTGTTTATTTAATTATGCCGTACCGCTACCCGATAGGGATTTATTACATCTGTATTATGAAATTTCAGAAGCGGCTTATTTTGACGAATTGGGATATTCTAATTATTTTTATGAGTATAAGACGAATACTTTTAATAAATCAAGGTTAAAAAAAGAAATTCAAACTATTGTCAAACGATATAAAAAATCCTATCCTGATTTAAATCCTAATCTAGATGGGTTAGACTTTAAATCACTACCATCATTTTTAAAGTCTTATTTGTTGATGATTAGAGATTTGGAAATGTAAAGGGCGACAATCGACAATCGAATTTAGAGAAAAACGCTCTACAAGTGAAACAAAAATTTTAGTTCCATAATATCCCTAAAAATTTGGAATTTGGAATTTGGAATTTGGAATTTGGAATTTGGAATTTGGAATTTGGAATTTGGAATTTGGAATTTGGAATTTG
>CAYLSF010000371.1:0-6706 GCA_964385675.1 uncultured Saprospiraceae bacterium | reverse complement strand
ATTAGTATATAATTTTACAATTACCACTTAATAAATCTAACACACGTATCATTTTTTAGAAAATACCACAATACACTTTAATCGGCATTAAAAATTAATAACACGATTAATTCACTAGGAAAAATGACAGAGATGAATGCGATAAATGTATTGATAGCAGAGGATAACAAACTCAATCAAATCGCCTTACGTTCAATTTTGAATGGATTAGGTTACAATTTATTATTGGCAAATGATGGTCAAGAAGCATTGGAATTGGCTCAACAGTTTCCTTGCTCTATTTTTCTATTGGATGTACAAATGCCAAATATGAATGGCTTTGAAGCTGCTGAAGCCATACGAGCAATAAAGGGAAATGAAGATATTCCAATTGTATTTTTAACGGCATCTGCTAGTGATACGAATGAAATCGAAAAAGCATTTGAACTAAATGCTGTTGACTATATATTCAAGCCTTATAATAAAATTATTTTACGCTCAAAGGTCCAGGTGCTAATTGACTACTATCAAAAAAGTCAACGGATAAAAGAACAAGCCATTAAACTAAAACGCTCTGAAGCTCAACTTGAAAAAACGGTGAATCATTTAGAAGAGATGAATCATGAGTTAGTTCAACAAATCAGAGAACGCACTATGCTTCAAGATAAACTGGAAGAATCCCTAAAGGAGTTAGCGTATAAAAATAGAGAATTAAAAGAGTTTGCTTATATCGTGTCACATGATTTGAAATCTCCATTAAGAGCAATTGGTTCTTTAGCGGGTTGGTTATCTATGGATTATGCCGATGTGTTGGATGAAACAGGGCAAGAACAATTGGCTTTAATGCAAAAGAGGGTTAATCGGATGAATGCCTTTATTGATGGTATATTGTTGTACTCTCGTATTGGTCGTCTAGAAGTTCCAAAAGTGTATTTTGATTTAAATCATAAATTGGAAAATATCATTGATTTACTGGATATTAGAAATTATGTGGATGTTCAAATAGAAGGAAAACTTCCTTTTGTATTTGGGGAGGAAATTAGAATAGAGCAGGTTTTCCAAAACTTAATTGATAATGCCGTCAAATTTAATGATAAGGTTCATAAGAAAATTACAATTCGATACGAAGATACAGGAGAGTTTCATCAATTTCAGGTTTCCGATAACGGTCCAGGTATTGATAATAAATATTTTGATAAGATATTTAAAATCTTCCAAACGCTAAGTCCTCGTGATACAATTGAAAGTACAGGAATTGGATTAACTGTAGTTCAAAAAATTATTCAAACGCATAGAGGTAAAATAAGTGTTGATTCTACCTTAGGAGAAGGAACAACCTTTACGTTTACCTTGCCTAAGCGTCAGAAAAAATCAAATGAAATTAAAGCGAATAATACAGAACAAATTTCAAAAGCGAGTTGAAGAGCAAAGTTTCGAGATATAAGTTGAAGAATCGTAAAGGCTAGCCTTTGCGATTTTTTTATGTCTTAAATCTAGCAAATGTTAAAATTTTTCAAAATTAACCCCGTCTTAGTTTAATCTTTTTTTGAATGTGTAAATTTAATGTATAGTCATTTTGATAATTAATGGTTGATATTAGTTTTTTGAGTAAAAACCTTTTAGCACTATGCGTACATGCCTACAATTATTTGGTGTTTTCTTATTCATTATTTTTACATTCCCAATGATTTATGGACAGGCGTATGGCTATGAATTTACGAAACCTCGAAAAAAACGGATTAAAATTAAATTTGATAAAAAAAGTAACCTCATCATTGTTCCTGTGCGACTTAATGGTAAGTACGACTTGAATTTTATAGTAGATTCTGGTGTACGTCACTTGCTAATCACTAAAAGACGTTATACGGATAGTTTAGGAATTAAATATGGAAAGGAATTTCAGATTTATGGAGCAGATAAAGAATCTTCTGTTACCGCAATGATTGCGAATAACTTACAATTAGAATTGCCAGGGTTAATGGGGAAACGTAAAACTGCACTAGTTTTAAAAGAGGATTATTTTGATTTTGATAAGACGATTGGTGTACGCATTGATGGCATTATCGGAATGGACTTATTTATGCGGTTTACTGTGAAAATTGATTATGTCAAGGAAATTATGACGCTCTATGAGCCTGATAAATTTAAAGTTCCAAAAAGTTATAAACCTTATAACCTAGAGACTCATAAGGATAAATTATACTTGAAAACTATCGCTATGTCTAAGCGAGGCTATGCTAAAGAAACGAAGTTACTCTTGGATACGGGGGCAAGTCTTTATATGTTGTTAGATTTAAAGGATGGACATCACCCCTTATTGCCTCGGCGAGTGATTAAGGGAAATGTGAGTCAAGTGCTTGGAGGAAATATGACAACCTATGTCGGACGAATTGGTTTTTTAGGACTTATACCTTATCGATTTCAGGATGTGATTGTTAATTTTCAAGCACCCATCATTTTAGAGGAGCAATTAAAAGATACTTTTGATAGAGAGGGCTTAATAGGAGGAGGGCTATTGAGTCGATTTCATGTGATCATAGATGCTTTTAATGAAAAAATATACCTAAAAAAGAATAACCGATATGGTCAGCCTTTTACAAGAGATAAGAGCGGAATTGTGTTTGAAGAGGAAAGTGAGGATAGCAAAAGAATTAAAGTGATAAAGGTTATTCCGGAATCACCTGCGTACTATGCAGGTGTACAAAGAGGGGATATTATCATAAAGTGTAATGGAAAAAGAGGTAAGAATCTGACGATTAATGCTTTAGTCTATTTATTGCAACATGAACAGAACCTAAGAATAAAAATGACTTTGCTTAGAGATGGACAAATCATTAAGCGTGTTTTTCGGTTGCAGGATATGATTTGAGTATAAAAGGAATTTTACAATAACAGAATTTCACTCCTATACACTTTTTTAAAAAGAATTAATATTTTGTAGAACATAACCCCAAAAAGGCTTAATGTTAGGTTTTAGTTCGTAGCGTAAAAAACTAATAATCAAATCATTAAGCCTGTGTAGATTAAAAGTGATTTCTTCTAACTCTTCATAGCCCTTGGTAAAAATAGAAGTTCGATTATACCATTTATTCTGCTTCTTATTTAATTTCTTTATGGGGACTCGCCGTTCATATGCAATAATTCCTTGTTGAATACATAAAGCATAGCAAAGCCCTGCTACTGCGACCATGAGTCTAATTTTAGCAGGCTTTTCAAAATTAATCTCCTCCAAACGAAATCCTTTCTCTTTTACATCCTCAAAAAAAAATTCTATCTTCTATCATATTGTTTACAAATCCAATTGATGTCATTTGACATACTGATAAAACGAATGTAAGGATCATTATCTTGTTTTTTACCCTTAGCTCAAGTTACACAGTAATAAAACGTTTTTCCCTTTATTATAATTGGGTGGATAAAACAGTCCTTAGTAGGAATTTTACCCCTGATTTTATTATCTAATTTATTGACACTAATTTTCATTTGAGTCGCTAATAATTCCCTATAATCTGTTCGTCTTATACGAATAATAAACTTATAACCATTTAATTGTAAGTATTTAAACCATTTTTGACCTATAAACTCCCTATCTCCGACTAATACTAAAGAGTCAGTTACTACTCGATGTAACAAACTACTAAATAATTGTTGAAAAACATCCATTAAACCCTCTCGTTCGTCTTGCGAGGAATTGCCTCGCTTATCTAATAGCTCAAAATATAACGGTATAAATTTTCCGTTTGGTAACACCAAACCTATCATCAAAATATTAATGTTTATTATTCCTAACTTCCTCCCTATAGCTATCGGGATCGTCCTATCCATACTTAACACAATGTCAGCATCTTGTGATAGATAGGGGGGGGATATATTGTATATCAATTGTAATATACCCAAAATAAATAATTGGGAATTTACGGTTTTAAACCAACGAATAAAGCGAGTATAAATAGTTGCTGATTTTACGCTCTTTCCTAAAGCAACACTCCCTTTTTTCTTCACTTTATTCAGATTACAACTATTGGCTAGTAAAATGCAATTAACTAATAATATTAAGACTTTATACAACACATTTGCGGTGAAATGGAAAATATCCCTTAATTTCGTCTAATGCTAGAGTAGTTTTTTGCATATCTTTTTTGTTTAATCATGTAAAATTAAACTACTCTAGTTTATTTCTTCAAAAGTGTATAGGTGTGAAAATTTTAGGTTGAAATTTATTAATTTCATTTCGGATTTAATGGGTGTAAGGTTTCCTTATACCCTATACCTTAAACCTTGTACCTCTTATGAAATTAGGATTTGTTAGTGCCATTTTGCCTGATGCTTCGCTAGAAGAAGTGTTTTCTATAGCCGCTAAAATTGGATATGATTGTGTAGAAATTATGTGTTGGCCCAAAGGGAAAGCAACACGACGCTACGCAGGTGTTACACATATAGATGTGGACAAACTAGATGAAGCAGGAGCGGCTGATATTCAGCAGTTAATTCAAAAATACGGCGTTACGATTAGTGGTTTAGGGTATTATCCCAATCCTTTAGACCCTGATGAAGAGGTAGCTAGTGTCTATCAAAATCATATTAAAAAGGTCATTCAAGCTGCTGTTCTTTTGGATATTCCAATAGTCAATACCTTTATAGGTAGAGATTGGACAAAATCGGTGACTGATAATTGGGATAGATTTCTAACAGTTTGGAAACCAATAATAAAATTTGCAGAAATGAAGAACATCAAAATTGGAATAGAAAACTGTCCAATGCTTTTTACTAAAGATGAATGGCCTGGCGGTAAAAACTTAGCCATCTCTCCTCAAATATGGCGACAAATGTATGAGGATATTACCAGCAATCATTTTGGGTTAAATTACGATCCGTCTCATGCTATCTGGCAACAAATGGATTATTGCCAACACCTCAGAGACTTTGCTCATAAGCTATTTCATATACATGCCAAAGATGTTCGATTAGATCAACATTTATTAAATGAAGTTGGCATTTTAGCACATCCAAACACCTATCACACGCCCAAATTACCTGGTATGGGTGATGTCAACTGGGGGCAATTCTTTAGCACCTTAACAGATACGGGCTATAAAGGTGCGGTTTGTGTAGAAGTAGAGGATCGGGCGTATGAAGAAACAAAAGCAGATAGAATTGCTGCCCTGCAACAAAGTCATATGTATCTAAGGCAGTTTGTACCAAAGCGATAAAACAGAACAGAAATTGGAGATAAATGTCTAATTCTACGATTCAATTACCTCAAATGGTTAAGTCAATTAGCCATCTCCGATAATAGTTTAAAATAAGGTCTGACATCACCACCTTGACGGATATCCTCCAATTCTATCAATACATCTGTATTGGGTAGAAAAAAATCGACATATTGAGTATCTATCCATTTTGGTAAAAATGGATGAAGATTTTTTGGAATATCATTAGTAATTCTTGGATTAATTTTGGACGGATTAGTCGTACCGTAAAAATACATTCGATTCGTTGCTATTTTTTCTCCTATAATTGGTAAGCTACCATGTCCTTCCAAATTTGGTATCATCAAGTAATCTCTATTAATTGGTGAATAGTGTATTAAGATAGGAGAGGCTTTTGCAATATCTTGATTATTGAAACAACATAATAATAGTGGATAATTAGGAAAATACTTTTGGTAAAAATCAAAAAACGTCTGCTTGATTTTAGGTTGTTTCTGTCTTGGTATTTTGGAAATAACTTCTTCTGCTTGTTTAACGTTATTTAGAATAGCAATATGATAAATCCCCATGGTGACTAAATGATTTGGAGCAGATGCAACACCTCCTCGTCCTAAGTGATTTGTTTTTTTTAAAGCATTTATCTGTAGTTGTGAAAATAAATTTGGACAATCTCTCGTATCAACAATATTTTCTGGTGTTAATGGTTCAGCAGAAGGTACATGTAATAACATACAGTTCGGCTTATCTGATAAATTTTGAGGTTTATTTTGATAAGCTAACACATGACGATAGCCATATTTAGGATGTTGAATATCCCAAGCCCCTACACACGTAGCATCTAATCTTGCATCCTCAGTAGTTATACACATGATTTTGGTTGATTTTGAACAATTATTAGGTTAGTAATTTACGAATGTAAAAATAAAAACTTTCGGCTATTTATTTGCGACAAATTCTCGCATGGCTAACTCCTCAAAATATCCTGTTTCCTTATTTTTATATACATTATCCCAATTAAAATAACGACCATGCATCGCTACATAAACCCCAGAAGGAAGAGCTTGAGCAAAAGCAATAGCACTACCCAAATTAAAAAAGCCATCAGAACTCCCCAATTTATAAGGACGCATTGCCCCTGTGAGTACAACCGTTTTGTCCAATTTTGCAGCAGCGATTACTGCAGCAGTTTGTACCATTGTATCTGTACCATGCGTAATTAGAATATGGTTATAAGGTAAGTTTTTACAATTTTGAGTAATAAATAATCGGTCTTTCATCACCATATCTAGGCTGTCCATCATCATGAGGACATGAATTCTAAAGTCGAGGGTGCAGCGTCCTCGCTTAAACATTTCGTAAACATTAGTTTGTTTGAAACTTAATTCACCATTGAGGAGGTCATAGTCTTTATCAAAAGTACCGCCTGTAACTAAGACACCGAGTTTTTCCATGGTTTGTGTATTAGACTTGATTTAACAACGCTTTAATTTGTATTCCTAATTCCTTACTACAAAGGT
>CAYLSF010000370.1:0-6736 GCA_964385675.1 uncultured Saprospiraceae bacterium | reverse complement strand
CAATGACCATTTATTCAAAATTTTAAAAGCTATAATTCAATCAATAATAAATTTTTTAATGTAAATTTTAACCCAAATCAAAAATGAATTTATTTAAATAAAACGTGTTTTTAGTTTAAAACTAAGTAGATTTGACTATTAAATTAGATAATTCTTAATTCCTAATTTTTAACCTGCTTATCAGCAGACAGGTTCGTAATTCTACATAGTAATTTCGAGTCTTGATTCTAGAAGGGGATTAAATGCGTTTTAAACGCATGAATTAACCAATTATTATAAAAGAAAAAATGAGTACTACATACCGTTCCAAAAGTCCAAAAACTAAGCCAAAGTATATTTTCTCCATATTGAGCATGGCACTTACGCTCTTTATATTAGGAGGATTTGCTTTGTTTTTGGTGGCAAGTCAGACGGTTATACGTTATTTCAAAGAAAATGTTGAAATTATAACGGAGCTAACGCCAACCGTTACAGATTCTACGATAAAAAATATAGAAACGTTACTAAATCAACAACCTTTTTTAAAACCAAATTCTCTTGAATTTATATCAAAAGAAGATGGGGCAGCCATGCTTCAAGACGAATTAGAAGAAGATTTTATAGCCCTAGAAATAGGAAATCCACTAGCCGATATATTTACATTTAAAGTTACAGAAGTCTATATGACGCCTGATAGCTTATCCTTGATAAGTGATCAATTGATGGAAATAGATGGTGTTGGTGAAGTTTTTTATGAAGTAGGAGCAGTTGAAGGAATTTATGATAATATAAATCGCTTAGGCTTTATAGCACTTATCTTGATTTTCATATTTTTACTAGTAACGGTTGCAGCAATTAATGGAACCGTGAAATTAGCAATGTATAGTGATCGATTTTTGATTAAAAATATGCAACTCGTCGGTGCCGAATGGGCTTATATTAGAAAACCGTATTTACAGAGAAGCACTTGGAATGGTATTTTGAGTGGCGTAATTGCAGCATTAGGATTAGGCGGTTTATTGTATTGGGCAATTAGTGAAATTCCTGATTTGTGGTATAGTTTGAATCTATATATTGTGAGTAGTATTTTATTAAGCCTCGTGATATTAGGAGGAGGGATTGCTTATTTTGCGGCTTATCAAGATATTAATCAATATTTGAAGATGAAATTGGAGGAGTTATATTGATTGAGAAATATGAAGTTTGTAGCTATATCTGATACTCATGGAAAACATAGAGCATTAAAATTGCCTAAAGGAGACGTTGTTATTCATGCAGGGGATTTCTGTTATTTTGGAAATGAGCAGCATGTATATGATTTTATCAAGTGGTATAAAGCTCTTGATTATCAAACAAAAATTTTAATTGGAGGGAATCATGATTTCTTTGCTGCGGAACAGCGAGATAAACTAGAGGTGTTAATTGGAGAAGAAATCATTTATTTACAAGATAGTGGAATAGAAATTAATGGTATAAAAATTTGGGGTTCTCCTTATCATCCTGATTTATTGAGTTGGGCATTTGGTAAGGAACGAGGCGATTCAATTAAAGTGCATTGGGATTTAATTCCAAATGATACAGAAATATTAATAACTCATACTCCACCATATTGTATTCTAGACAAAACTAGATTTGGGAAATCAATTGGATGTGAAGAATTGTTAAATAAATTAGAAATCTTGAAAATCAAATATCATATATTTGGTCATGTACATTCGAGTTATGGTCAAGTGATTCAAGGAAACACTACATACATTAATGCGTCAAATCTTGATTCTACCAAAGGGCTGGTGAATAGTCCTATAGTTTTTGAAATTTGATAGAGGAATTAGCTTTAAAAATAGATTTGCTCAATTAAAAGAATAAAAAATGGTGGTACAAGAATTCCTCAAATTTTTAAATAATGAAATAAGTCTTTCTCAACTCGAAGAATGGATTTACAAACAAGTGGAATTGGAAAATATTACAGGTGAAGATTATTACCAATCACTTTTAGAGTTTAATTATAATAAGAAATATGCTGAAGTAGAGATTCAAAATTTTATTTTCAATAACCTAATAACCGAAAAAGAATTTTCACTGTGGAAAGCCAATAAATTATTTGAATCTATCGAAGTAGATTTTCCAGATACAAATATATATTTACACGCAAAACAAAATCCTCGTTTTTTAAAAGGTAAAGAATTAAGATTCAAGAATTATTGGTACAAAACTGAAGTTGAAATATTTTGGACAGATAAAATTTCTCAATTCGTAAGACATGTTTCTGAAAGAAGGAAAGACAATGAAAAATATCTGTATTTGGGAACATACGAAAAAAGTTACATTCATCTCGTTGTAAATCAAAAAGGAGAAATTTGGTTAGCTTATGATATTACGGATGAAGAAGATTTCTGGGCAAAGGACTTAAAAGAAGCAGTTGCTAAATTATTCATTAGGAAACATTAAAAAAATAAAAATTGAGCAGAATAATGTATGTCTACTATATCCAAGCAATAATTGAGGGATAAGACACGATGGTCTTATGCCGATCCTCAAAAATGAATAGCCTTAAATTCTTGAATCACCTTCTGAATCTCCATTTTAAAGTCTAAATAAACATCAGGATAATCTTTCATTAAAGCAGAAAGAGCATCCATTTCGTGTACCATTCCTTTTTCGATGTCTTTGGTGCCCGTCAGTTCAAAGATATTACCTTGTTTACCAATGGCTTCTTCTTGTAGGAGTCCCAATTTTTTATGTTCTGCTATAGCAATGTTGATTAAGTGTTGATTATATAAAATGACATGTAATTTTTTTAAACACTCCTTATAAAAAGGAAAGCGTTTGAGTAAGACTTTGATTTGGTCAATATATTTAGCTCGAATGGTATCCATACTACTTTTGACCTTACTCGCTACAATGCTTTCATTTTCATGTTTGGCTTGATACGTCTTTTCAAAGGCTCTCCATTTTGTGACGATTTCACCCAATACAAGTTTATCTTTTGCTTTTTCTTTGTTGAATCGACGAAGGATTTCATGGATGCCTTCTACTTCATAATCTGCTACCTTTGTGCCTTCGCAACCATAGCAGATTTCATTTTCAAAGGTCATATTTAGAATTGGCGAAAAGCCATTTAATCGTTTACCACCTTTGCAGATTTCGCAAAGCACTTTATTACTATTTCTAAATCGAAACCAAGAAAATCGTAAGCCCTGCAATGGCTTGGATAATTGAATATTCGGTTCTCCTAATACATTTTGAATGTCAAGTTCAAACTCAATGTTTGCCTGATGTTCTTTTAATGCCGTAAATCCTTTTTTAGCTTTTTCAATCCAGAGTTTATCAATTTTATCGTTTCCTGATAGATTAATGGATGTTAGCTTTTCTAGCTTCAAAATAGCTTTAGGGAAAGCGGTTAAATTATTGTCAGATAAGTCAAGTGTTTCTAAATCAGTTAATTGTGCGATAGCATCAGGCAATTTAGTTAGGATGTTATTACGTAAGGTTAATACTTTTAAGTTTTGGAGTTGACCTATTTTTTCTGAAATGTTTTTAAGGTCATTTAAGTTCTGTGATGATGTATTCGAAAGGTTTAACGCTGTCAGATGTGTTAATTCAAATACTGCTTCAGGAATCATCTTTAGCCCTAAATTACTTAAATCTAGTGTAGGAAGTTTTTCATTTTTAGCCGTTTCAATTCGCTGTTGAGCTATATCCTGCTGTGGCGTCATGAGTGATGTTTCTTCGGCTTGATTTTCTTGATATTGAATCAATTGAGTTACCACTTTCGGTAAAGGCTTTTGAGGAAGAGAGGCTAAATGTTTTAATAATCCTTTTGTGCCACCCTTCATGACTTTATCATAGCGACTACTCAAAGGATTTTCGGATAAATCTATTTCTTTTAGCTTTTTTAAATTGGAGAGTTCGGGTGGTAAAATCTGTATCTTATTTCTACCTAAATCTAACCAATTTAAATTTTTTAAATAAAACACAGGAGCAGGAACGGTCGTCAATTGAGTATCACGAATGTTTAAACGTCTGAGCGATTGTAGTTTCGTAAATTCAGGCGGTAAGATAATGCCTTTTCTCATGTGATGAAAAGCAAATTCTTCGAGGTTATTGAGTTCTCCTATTTCGGGTGGTAATTGTAAATCAAGATTTAGCCCCGTTGTTAAAACCCGAAGTCGTTTTAAATTTTTTATAGTAGGTGGCAAAGTGGTTAATTGATTGGAAAATAATTCCAATACTTCCAAATCTCCTAACTGCCCAATTTCATTACATAATTCTTGTAAATTATTTCCATATAGGTTTAGATTAATTAAATGTTTAAGTTGCCCAATTTCGGGAGGGATTTCTGTTAGTTTTAAGTTAGATAGAGATAGATACGTTAAAGAAGGAATTCGAGTGATACACAATGGAAAATCCGATAAGGGATTGCTATCTAATTGAAGGCGATCCAAATGCTCAAAATTAGCTAAAAATTCAGGTATATCTTGAATATTATTACTTCTAATATCTAATTCTTTTAGCAACTTTAACTGTGCTACCGAATCAGGTAGCTTTTTTAGTTTGTTGCCATAGACTTCAAGCACTTCTAAATTGGATAATTGACCAATATTTTTAGGTAACGCTCGTATTTGATTATTCCAAAGATGAATGGAACGCAATTCTTTTAATTCACAAATTTCATTGGGTAGTGCATTGATTTTATTATATCTTAAATTGAGGTGTCTCAATTGGGTTAATCGGGTAATATCTTTTGGAATTTGCTTTATTTTATTGATTTGAGGATTTCTACTAGAGAGTGTTCCTAATGTTAAATACTCAATCCATGGCATCTCTAACACTTCAAGTGGAAATTCGGTCAACCCACAATTTTCTAAGTTGAGTCGAACATTCTTAGTTCTCTTGTTATCTGCTATCTTTTGTTGTGCTACACTATTCATAAATGTTTAATTTCAAATCCCAAATCCCAAATCCCAAATCCCAAATCCCAAATTATCTCTATTCTAAATAATTAACAATTATTCCACCAAACTCAAAACAATATTCAAGACCTATACCTTATATTTGTCAATCTAATGAGATAATGTAATTTACAAAGAATTTTTGTCTTCAAAATATATAAAAACAAGGTGTGATATTTGACCATAAAGCTTTGTAAGAATAGACTTTATAATACTTCACACCTATTACTTAATACTTGTCATAAATGAGTGATTTATACGGAAGTTACGTATCCAAACTGAAAAAGATTGCCGATATTTCAAATGTTATTTCTTTATTGCACTGGGATAAAGAAGTCAATTTACCCTCAAAAGGTGCTGCGGCTCGTACTCAACAAATTGCAACTTTATCTGCATTGTCTCACGAAATGTTTACGGAAAAATCATTTGGTGAACTATTAGTACAGTTAAAAGAAAAGGCTTCAGAACTTGATGTTAATCAAAATAAAAATGTAACCCTTAGTCTGAAGAGTTATGAAAAAAGTCAGAAGTATTCAACGGAATTTGTCATTCGACGTTCTAAGGTGGTCGCAAATACATATCATAGTTGGCTAAAGGCTAGAGAAGCCAACGACTATGGTTTATTTAAAGCAGCTTTGAAGGATTTGATTGATTTAAAACGAGAAGAAGCGGCGATCATTGGATATGAAGACCATCCTTATGATGCTTTATTGGATCAATTTGAACCAGAGGCAAAGACTACGGATTTAATCACTCTATTTAAAGATGTGCGTCAGCAGTTGGTTGCTTTTGCCAAGCAAATTCGCCAACAACAACAAGTAGATAATAGCTTTTTAAAGCGATTTTATGATAAAGATAAACAGTGGGATTTTGGGTTAGATTTGCTTAAAAATATGGGGTATGATTTTGAGGCCGGTCGTCAGGATTTATCTCCACATCCTTTTACCATTAATTTTGCTCCAACAGATGTACGAGTCACAACTCGGGTAGATGAACAAGATTTAGCTAATATGACTTGGAGTTGTATTCATGAAGGGGGGCATGCCCTTTATGAGCAAGGTATTCCGATGGATAATTATGGTTTACCTATTGGTCAATACTGCTCGTTAGGAATTCATGAATCTCAATCTCGTCTTTGGGAGAACAATGTGGGGAGAAGTAAGCCATATTGGTCAGCACATTATGCAAGATTACAAGCTATATTTCCAGATAATCTATCGAATGTTTCTTTAGATGATTTTTATAAAGGTATCAACAGAATTGCTCCAAATGCGATACGTACAGAAGGTGATGAATTGCACTATCATTTCCATATTTTGATTCGATTTGAAATTGAAAAAGGCTTGATAGAAGGAAGTTTAGAAGTGGATGATTTGGATAAAGTTTGGAATCAAAAATATAAGGATTACTTGGGGATTGATGTAAAAGATGATAATCAAGGCATTTTACAAGATATTCATTGGGCACATGGTAGCATTGGCTATTTCCCGACTTACTCTTTAGGCAGTTTTTATGCGGCTCAGTTATTTGCCAAAGCTAAAAGTGATATTGAAGGGTTGGAAGAGCAGATTGCACAAGGGGACAATAGTCAGTTATTAACTTGGTTAAGAGAAAATATTCATCAACATGGTCGCCGCTATTCCGCAGATGAATTGTGTGTACGTGTAACAGGCGAGAAGTTGAATTTCAAATATTTTATGGATTATGCAAAAGCCAAGTATGGTGAGATTTATGGATTGAGTTAGTGCGACAAGACATAAATTTGAAAATAAATAGAGACATTACGGCAAAGCCGTAATGTCTCT
>CAYLSF010000369.1:0-6738 GCA_964385675.1 uncultured Saprospiraceae bacterium | reverse complement strand
TTTTACCAAAATCAAAATATTGGCATACTAATAGTATATATCTAAACATATATTAAAAAATCTTAATTTATACAGCACTAAAAATAATCAGTCATCATGAGCAAGTTAACAACAATCGTATTTTCTACAATTCTATTTTTCACCTTTACAACTTCTATTCAAGCACAATTAGCATTTGCAGACTACAGTTCAACAGAAATTATTATCCAAACAGATGAAGACTTAACAGAAAAAGTATTTTTTACGGATGCAGAAAACAATTTATTTTTTATTGACTTTGAGGTATTAGATGAAACGCCTTTAGAATTGACGATTCGACAAGATGCACAGGTTGTTTTACAAGAAGATGTAGCTGATTTACCGACTAATACAATCTATGAGGTGGATATGAAATTATTACAAGTCAATAAACCTTATACCCTTGAAATCAAAACCGAAATTGGTATTTTGACTAAAGAATTTAAACTTACCATAGCGTCAAGATAATTTGGGGATTAAAAAACATAGTATTATCTGATTTAAGTATGACTTTTGTTGGTATAGTGAAAAATGGTCTTCCTTTATTTACTTTTGAGCTAGATATTAAAGTATTTATCAAGCAAGGAGTTTCTGATAAAAAGAATTTAATATAGTAGAATTTCGCCACAGATTATCACAAATTACACGGATTATTCACAAAAAATCTATCTGTCGACAAAGGCAGGTCTGAGTAATCTGTGAATCCCGATAGCTATCGGGAGTGGCTTTTCTCTTTTGGTAAGAAAGCCCTCTTTCTCAAGTAAAGTGAATATTTAGGAATAGTAGTAACGTTTATTTTACATTTTCACACCATACAAATGAAATCGTACAGCCTAACAGGTGGAGCAAGAATAGGAAAAACGAATGCAACTTACCCTTTTGCAAAACTCATTGTAACAGAAGCTAGACTAGAAATAAATGCTGCAATTACTGGAAATTTAGTATTTGAACCTAGTGATATTGTTTCCATAGAACCCTATCAAGAAGTTCCTGCTGTCGGCAAAGGAATTAAAATAAACCATAGAGTCAGTACTTACGACGAAAAAATTATCTTTTGGACATTTGATAATCCCAAACAAGTCATAGCAAAAATTCACCAAACAGGATTTTTAAATAAAAATAAACCTACTATTCCTAAATCACAAGATATTTTATTGAGGCAACAACAAGGTAAACAGCCTTTAAAAAAGTCAGTAATCGTGGGATTTTTTATACTTTGGAATTTCCTATTTATTCATGACTTTTATAAATACTATAGCAATCCTACAGAAAATCCAATGTTCGGAATTGGCGTAAAAATGGCTTTAGGAATACTATTTTTTAGTGCATTATTTACATTGATTTTACCACCGTTTCGGAAATTAGTTTTGAAGGAGGGACGAACAGTAGATGATGTGAAAATTGCTTTATTGTTTGTTACGGCGGTAATGGCGTTCTTGTATATCATGTTTTTTATAGTTACTCCAAATTAAAAAATTGAAAATTTCACAACTATTGTAATAAATCAAAACCCCATTCGACTGATACTCCAAATCAATCTTTCAAAACATCAAAATTAAAAAATTCGAATCCCGATAGCTATCGGGACGATTATTGTAACAATATGTTATCTTTTTTATTACAATTTAGAATTAAACAAGCCTATCGAACCTTAGGAGAAATTGGAATCATACGATTCCTAATATTAGTACCTTTCTTGTTTATTATTCTGATGGTTTTATTGGAACAATTGGTAAAAGCAACGCCATTTCAGTTGGTCGGTTTATTTAGTTTTTTTCTAATTAGCACGCATTTAGCTAGAGAAGACAAACGATTTTTAGGGCAAATATTTAAACAACCTGCTGGAGTTTACAGCTTAGAATATTTGATGCTGTTTAGCCCAATATTCGTATGGTTAGCGTATAAAATGGCTTGGGCTGCTATTGTCGTTTTTCTAGGGGTGATCGGAGTAGTTGCCTTTGTGCCGTGGACGTTAAAATTTCAAGATACAAATGTGACTGTACATTTTCCAAAATGGATGCACCAAGACTTTGAGTGGTTGATTGGTATTCGTAAACAAGGTGTTTGGATAGTATTAATTTATGGTATTGCTATGGTTACTAGCTTTTATACGGTTTCCGTATTAGCAGCTTTGCTATTACTCGCCATTTTAGTGACTACTTTTTATTTAGAAAATGGGGAAGAGCGTATTTTCCTACAATTGTATGCTACTAATCCCAAGCAGTTAATGCGGAAAAAAGTAGTGCGTTCTGTGGGGTTATTTTGGTTATTTACGAGCCCTTTAAGTGTAGCGTTTCTAATATTCCATTATCAATATTGGTATTTGTTATTAGCTATATTGGTGATTTCTTCCATTATTCAATTAACAAGTGTTACCCTTAAATATGCGACCTATGCACCAAAGGAAACATTACAACAAAATAGTTGGATTTTGGGCTTATTGCTAGCCTGTTGGTTAGCTCCTTTCTTTCAACCTGTGCCTTTATTAATGACAATCGTCTATTACAGAAAAGCCTTAGGGCGATTAAGACAGTTTTATTAAAATGGCGTACTGTTGTGTTGTCGTATTGTAGTTCTAACGATACACATCAACACATCAATCCCGACCTATTAGTACGGGACTTCGTTTCACTCAGCACATCAACACGATATGTTAAATATTCAAAATTTACAATTAGCCTTTGGTAAAAATAAAGTTTTAAAAGGCATTGATTTATCACTTGAAGCGAATGCCATTCATGGTATTATCGGTTTAAATGGCTCTGGGAAAACGACCATGTTGAATTGCTTATACGGAAATTTAAAGCCGCAAAGTGGTACAATGCTTTGGCAAAATAGCCCGATTCAATCGCAGCAAATTGGCTTTTTGGAGACCCATCATTTTTTCTATCCTCGAATGACAGGGTATGAGTATTTACGATTTTTTCAAGTCGCTCAACAAGATTTTGACTTGGAGGGTTGGAATAGCGTTTTTCAATTGCCCTTGAAAAAATTTGTAACGAGTTATTCTACAGGCATGAAAAAGAAATTAGCGATTATGGGGATTATGAGTCTTAATCGTCCCATTGTAATTTTGGACGAGCCTTTTAATGGATTAGATTTAGAGACTAATGAAGTGATAAAGCGAATTGTGCAATTATTAAAAAAACGGGGAAAAACGGTTTTAATTACCTCACATATTTTAGAAACCTTAACGTCTATTTGCGATGAAATACATTATTTGAATCAAGGCATGATTGCGAATAGTTTTGAGCCAAATACGTATCATGAGCTAAGTGCCGTATTTGCAAATTTAGAATTTGAACAGTTGGATACATTGGTGAGGTAATTTTTGTTTGTAATTGAGTAAATTTAATTGTGAAAATGACTCGAAAATATGTAATTTAATGTACATAATTTTGAAAAAAGATTGATAAGAATTTACTTATGAGTACTTTTAGAGACTTTTCAAGGGAGGATTTGAGTGATAAATTTGGCTTACATCAAAAAAAGGAATGTGCTATTTTAACGCAATGGCTAAGTTCAAATATTCAATTGGATGCACTTGAAGAACAGGCATTGGAACGATTAAGAAAAAGGGCTAATGATTATATTGAAACATGGAATGAAGAAGAACTAAAGTTAAGATTTATTAGTCTGTTGATTGACTTAGTGGATTACGATAACCCTCATTATAAAATATTTGCGGAAAGACATCTAACTGCCGTAATTAAAGGAATTAGTATAAGTGGAAAGGTTGATTTTTTATTAGCCTCAGGGGAGTTTAAACATAGAAAACCTTATTTCTGTATTCATGAATATAAGGCAGAGTTTGGTACAAGCCCAAATGATCCTAGGGCACAATTATTAACAGAAATGCTAGTAGCCCAAGTTTTAAATGAACATGAAAGACCAATTTATGGAGCGTATATAACTGGAAGAAATTGGTTTTTTGTAGTATTAGAAGGAGAAGAATATTGTGTCAGTAAAGACTACTCTGTAACTCGAAAAAATGAATTAGAAACCATTTTTAAAGTTCTTAAAGGGCTAAAAGATTTAATTCAAATGGATAGTAATCAAAATAAATAATGAGATAGGCTGCGAACTACAATTCGCTCGTAATTCGCAACCCGGAATCCCGACTTATCAGTACGGGATTTCACCCCGTTCAACTCATGCTACTCCGCCATTTTGAAAATATAAGCCCTCAAATCCTCCATTTGTTCATTACTCATTTTTTCTTTGGTATAATGTGGCATATAAGCACGCTTACCATAGAGTGGTTTTGTACCGTATCGCCCAACATGATACACAGAAAGCTCAGAATAGGTTGGCATATAAGCCTTTAGTAATTGAAAAGACATTTTTGTATCATCTAATCCTAAGAAAGAATAGCGTTCTTTTTCATGGCAATGTTTACAACTTAGTTCATAAATGGCTTTTCCATTTTCTAAATCTCCACCAAGACCATAACCTTCTTTTCTATCTTTGGGTGGATCTACAAATGTAGCCGCAGCTGATTGTTTGTAAGTATTTTTAAGCCATTTTGCCAATTCTTCTGGATTCGCTTTGGTTTCGTATGCACTATTGAACTTCTTCCAACCTTGTTCTCCAAGATTTAAATCATCCATAGTGAGTTCCAATGTCCACAAGTAGGCTAAAATAGATTCTACTTCCCAATCATCTAATTTTCTACCTTGTGAGCATTCTATGGCACATAATTGAATGGCTTCTCTAAGGTTATTACGAGTAGGCTCAACCAATTTACCATATTTTTTATCATAATCACCATTATAAAAACTAGTACGATTCACAATACCAAACAAAGGAGAACCTTGTAAAAAAGGTAATCTATTTTTTTTAGCGTACGCTAATCGAGCATCTGGATCATCCGCCAATTGTAGATTCGGTGTTTCTTTGACCATATTGTGGCAAGCGGTACATTCAAAGTGCTTACTCACTCGTTTGGTTTTATTACCTTTTGCATCAATAGTGAAACCTTTTAATACCAAATCTTTACCACGTTCTACGGAAACCCCTTCAATATTGGAATTGACTACATGATTGGGCATCGGTTCATTTAATTCTGCCAATACTTTCCATACAGGCGTTTTTTGATCCACTTGTAATCCTTCATCTACTATAAATGAACTAACTACAATCAATCCTGTCAAAAGACAACCGATTAATAATAATATTCTAGTCATTTTTATTTAAAATCTGAAACACATAGCCACATAGAACAGATAGATGTGAAAATAGAATTTTTCTTATATCTACAATATAGCTATGAGTTTAAAATGTATATTCGATAAACCGAAAGTCGTTCTGATAGCTATCATGAGTCGAAAGTCGATTGTCGAACTAATTATAAATTAAAAACTCTCGTAATCGTAAAGCCTAATCGGAACTCACCATCGCCCCAATTTGAAAACGTATTTGGGATATAGTCATTAGGCATCATACCTCTAGCATTGGTGAAATTGATTTGGAAAATATGTCCTCCCGTATCTATTTCTAATCCGATACCCAAAGGTGCTTGATACGTTGCTGCATCCGTAACGTCTCCAACGATTGGATAATCATAATCTAAGACTAATGCAAAAGAATACGATAATTGTAATCGAGCTGCAATTCCGATAGAAACAATATCATTTTCTGCACCAACTTCTACTAAGTTCCTATGAATATAGGTGGGCGTTAATTGAACTGAAAATCTATCAGAAAATTTTCGAGCTAACATGACTTGTGCCACATAATGCACTCGATGTCCAAAACGCTCAAAACTGGTCAGCGTATTAGGCGTCTCCGTGGCATTCATGGTGGATACATTCATCATACCCAAAGCCGTCAAAGAAAAAGGCATGCCTTCCGTTTGTTGTTTTAATAACCGATATTTGGCAAAACCGTTCAGATTACCCTTTAAGACACCTGCTCCTTTTGTCCGATTAAGTCCAATGGTTAAATCATTGGTAACGCCATAGTCAACACCGATCAAGATGTCCGACGCACTTTCTAAACCATAAAAGGTTTCCCAACCTCCTCCTGCACCAAACATATCGCCAAAGCGGTGTCCAATTAAGACTTCTAAACGCCCTTTTTGTTGGGTTTCTACGGATTGTGTATTAATAATTCGAGTGGATTTGAAGGTATTATAAACTGCTTCACCTTGTCCAAAGGTTAATAAAGGCAAGCAGCAAAATAGTAAAAGTTGTATTCGTTTCATTTCTTTTGATTTGGTTGATTTTTGATTTGGTAAATGTTCTAATCTTTAAATTGTATGATAAACAATTACTCTGGAAATCCTTTATCTAGCCAACAACGAACAATATCTAACTCTTCTTCTGTTAAGTCATCTTTAATAGAATTTGGATAAACAGACATATCAGGAGGCATACCTAAACTAGGATTACTAGCTTGCGTAAATACTCGATCTTCAAAAGAGCCACTATTGATTTTATTTACTATCGTATTATAATTCGTGTAATTAGGATGACATCCTGAATCATAAGCACAAGACTGCTCAATAATTGGTTTGACATGCACCGTAAAAGTTGGTTGAAGTGAATCACACCATTCTTGAAAAGTTAAAGGCGGTGGAGCAGGTTCATCTAATTCATCATAAAGACACGATGTAAGGCTACTCGTTATGCCTATCAGCAATAGTACAGGTAACAAATGGTTCATTTTCATACTAAAACGTAATATTGAGAAATTATTTAATTAAAATTAACAATATGT
>CAYLSF010000368.1:0-6746 GCA_964385675.1 uncultured Saprospiraceae bacterium | reverse complement strand
ATCGAAAAGCGTATGGCTAAAGATATTTGGCAAAATTTATATCAATTTCCATTAATAGAAACAACTTCTTTTAATATTAATATTCAAAAACATCCTTTTTGGGAAAAAACGTTACAACATCAATCTTATACTATCACAAAAAAATCAAAACCTTTCCAACAAATTCTAACACATCAAAAAATCAAAGCCATTTTTTTGGAAATTACATTCAAAGAAAAACCTAAGCATTTGCCAGAAGATTGGGTTCAAATCAATAGAAAAAAGGTGGAGCAGTATGCTTTTCCAAAAATTATAAATTTGTATTTACAGGATAAATCTTTATATTTATTTTAATAGAGCTTTCTAACAAAACATTAAACAATAAAATTGGGTTTCTTCATTCAAAACCCAAAATTTTTAATTCAAAAAAAATTCAATATGAATGCTTTAAACCGTGTAGAACTCATCGGTAATTTAGGACAAGACCCTGAAGTTCGTTACCTAGAAAATGGTGTTGCTGTAGCTCGTTTTTCATTAGCAACTACAGAAAGATATAGAGATAATGCTGGCAACTGGCAAGATCGCCCCACTGAATGGCATGAAATCGTTTGTTGGAGATACTTAGCAGAACGTGCAGAAAAAGAGTTAAAACAAGGAAAATCTGTATATGTAGTGGGTAGTATCAACTATCGCTCTTACGAAGATCAGAATGGGGTAAAACGCAAGTCAACTAGCATCACAGCAAAAGGTTTTAGAGTGTTTGAGCGACGAGAAAGCACAGGAGGTAGCTTCCCAACGGCAGCGGATGATCCTTTTGCAAAAACTACTACAAACACGCCACCTGCTCCTAAACCTACACCACAGCCTATGGCAAAAACAGAAGCACCTGTGGATGAAATTGGAGATGATTTACCATTTTAATCGTTACGAGTTACGAGTTGTGGATTATGATTTTTAATTGTAATCTACAACTTGTATCAAATACATTATGATGGTAGAATATGAGCTTCTATTTTTATGGATACCTTCTCCTGATTTAGCAATATCGTATGTTCTAATATTCTTATTATTAGGATGCTCTGCAATGATTTCAGGTTCTGAGGTCGCCTTTTTTTCACTCAATACTAATGATTTAAAACAACTCAAACAATCTACGCTCCAAAATGATAAAGATATTTTATATCTACTAGGTCACTCTCGACACTTATTAGCTACTATCCTTATTTCCAATAATTTTATCAATATTGCTATTATTATTCTCTCTTCTTATGCTCTGGGTAAGACTTTAGATGCTTTTACATTGGCTTCGTGGTTAGTTTTTTTTATTAATGTAGTTGTCGTTACGGTTATATTAGTTTTATTTGGAGAGATTGCTCCAAAGGTTTATGCGAATGTTTATAATCTAAGTCTGGCAAGGCGAATGAGCGGAGTTTTGTATTTTTTGATGAAGGTATTTTATTATCCTAGCCATTTATTAGTAAAAAGTACACAACTCATTGAAAAAAAACTAGCGGCTCAAGCTGAACGAAATGAAGCCATTAACAAACAAGAAATTGAACAAGCGATAGAACTAACCCTCGAACAAGGAGAAACCGCAAATGAACAAGAGGCTCAAATTCTCAAAAATATTATTCATTTCGGTGACGCTTCTGTGAAGCAGATTATGCGCTCTCGCACAGAAGTAAAAGCACTTAATTACAACCTAAATTTCCATGAAATTTTAAAAGAAATTCGAGGATGTAGTTTTTCAAGAATACCCGTTTTTAAGCAAAGCTTAGATCACATTGAAGGAATTCTGTATGTCAAAGATTTACTTCCTTATCTTGAAGAAGATGTGAATTTTGAGTGGCAAAAATACCTTCAAAAACCACATTTTGTCTATGGTAATGTCATGATAGATGATTTATTGTTCCACTTTCAAAAAGAAAAAGTACATTTTGCTATTGTAGTCGAAAAAGAGTACGGTGGTACTTTAGGTATCGTCACATTAGAAGATATTTTAGAAGAAGTGGTGGGTGAGATAACGGATGAGTTTGATGGTTCTGTAGAGATTGATTTTTTAAAAATAGGAGAAGATACTTTCCTTTTTGATGGTAAAACCCTACTGAAAGATGTTTGTCGATTAGCTAATATTGATATGGATATTTTTGATGATGTTAGAGGAGATGCAGAATCTATTGGGGGATTGATGTTAGTATTAGCAGAAGGTTTGCCTAAACACCACCAAATGTTGAAGTGTAAGCAATTTCTATTTAAAATTATAGAAGTAAATGATAGACAGGTTAAACAACTACAAATGCGTGTTTTAGAGTAATAAAATCCTAAAACTAAAAAGCGTTATCGGGTCAAAATGACCTAATAACGCCTTATATCATGTCTTACTTCTAATTATTTTTAGTCTGTAGTAGTTTCTCTTGCTGCACCTGCTTCTAAATTAATTGCTAGGCTAAATTCATCATGGATGAATCCTTCCTTAATTTGTTCCACACTCAAAGTTTGCTTAGAATTATACATTACTTTCCAAAGCGTACGGTCAATTGTAAAATTAGGCGTTGAAGCCGTAATTGCTCCATCAGCTACATTTACTAAAGCATCAAAACTAACGCTTTTAGTAATACTTTTCATAGTTAAATTACCCGTAATCTTATGATTAGCCGCTTCGCTTCCTTCAATAGCTTCTACACCCGTAATTTGGAAAGTCGCTGTTGGATATTCTGCTACATTAAAGAAGTGATCTTTTTTCTCCTCATCATCTCCAGTTCCTTTTAAGTGAGCTTCTAACCATCCTTTCTTATCACCTTCTAGGTCTGTTACTTCAATTGAGTTCATATCAATCGTGAAAGAGCCACCAGTTAATTTATCACCATCTACAGTTAATTCACCTTCGCTCAATTTAATCGTACCCGTATGCTGTCCACCTACTTTTGTTCCCGTCCAGTTAATCACACTAGCTTCCGTATTTACGGCAACTGCTTCTCCTGCAGCTTCTTGAATTTCTTCTGCTGATACTGCATCAGCAACTTCTGCTTTTTCTCCTTCTGGTTCAGGTGTACAAGATGCCATAAGTGCGATCATTGCTACAAAAAACATCATGCGTTTTGCTAAGTTCATTACTTTGAATTTTTTAAAAGTTAGAAAATTGATTCGTATTCGTTATTTAACTCAATAATCAATGTTTAAACATTGAATTTTCGTTTTAGTTGTTCTGCACCACAAAAAATTTATGACTTTTTTCAACTAACGAATACACGAACATCCCGCAAAACAATAATGTTTAGAAAATGAACTCCAAAAAAGTCTGACTTTAGTTTATATCTTTATAAAAATCTGACGTCGATACAATACCAATGAACATAGCCAGATTAACCCAACATACGTAATGGCAAAAATCAGAGAACCATTAAAATCACCCAATGTGGGTTGAAAAATACTGCTATACAACCAAGCATATAAATTCTGATCACCAATATTAATTAAGAAAGAGACTTTCACAAATAACCCTGAAAGAACGTAGGAAAATAAGGAATTCATCCCAAAAACCAAGAAAGGAGTATTCAACAGGTTTTTTCCTCGCAAATCAATAAATTCAATACATAATGCTAAACCTACCGTTGCCATTCCTGCAGTATATAACACATAAGAACTTGACCAAATCGGCTTATTGATTGGGAAAAACTTATCCCATGCCCAACCCATTAAAATGCCTATGACACCAAAAATCAAGAGATTCTTAATCAATAAATCCCGATTCTTCATGGTCTTAATTAAACTACCTACCCAATATCCGAACATAACCGTTACAATGGAGGACAGCGTACTCAAAATCCCCTCAGGATCAAAAGCCACCTTTTCCCCTGCTGCGTTGGTATAACCTTTATACAAATGATTTTCACCCAATAATAATAAATCCAATTGTCGCTGAAAATTGGTTTCTAAACCCAGTTTTGGATCACCTCCCAAAAACCACATTAATGCCCAATACAAAAGCAACATGCCTCCACCGACATATAAAACATTTCTACGATTAATAGATAAACAAATCAAAGCTCCAAAGCCATAAGCTAGAGCAATACGTTGTAGAACCCCCATAATTCGCAGTTCCTCAAAAGACTTATTGTAAAAAGGAAACCAGTTTAGAGCTAAACCAATCAAGAAAATAATTAACGTTCGTTTACCTATTTTACGAATAGCTTCAGGAGTTAATTGATGATTGAATTTAGAAAAAGCTAAATACATGGATACGCCAACGATAAAAAGGAAAAATGGAAAGACCAAGTCCGTAGGGGTACAACCATCCCATGCGGCATGACGAAGCGGAGCATACACATACGTCCAACTTCCTGGCGTATTGACAAGTATCATAAAAGCGATGGTCATCCCCCTGAAAATATCCAAAGAAACTAAGCGATTTGTGGTGGACATGATTTTAATTGGTTTTATAATAAATACGACAATCGACTTTCGACCAACGACTTTCGATTAATTCATACAAAACACTATATTATGAGTAATTAAAAACAGCATATTATAATCATTAATCGAATTCAGAGCATAATAAGAATGAAAATTAATTATCGTAAGCATTGAAACAGAATTGTTAATTTTATATTTGAAATTATCAAAATAAGCGGTATTTTCAAAAATAAATAAAAATAACCTTGATTGTCGATTGTCATTCAAATAGCCATTGAAAGTCAATCATCAAAAGCCGAACAAAAAATTATGATACAAAAGCGGTGGGTACATTCCCAAGTGAGTGAGGAGGCGGTACGAGATTTACAACAAGCCCTAAAAATTCATCCAATATTCTGTAAATTATTGGTACAGCGAGGTATTTATACGTTTGACCAAGCCAAACTTTTTTTTAGACCCGAATTAACGCATTTACACGATCCTTTCTTAATGAAGGATATGGATAAAGCAGTTTATCGACTCACACAAGCTATTCAAAATCAAGAAAAAATATTATTGTATGGCGACTATGATGTGGATGGCACAACGTCTGTTGCTTTGATGTATAGTTTTTTGAGTGGTTTTTATAAAAACATTGATTACTACATTCCTGACCGCTATAAAGAAGGATATGGCGTATCAGAAGCAGGTGTAGCGTATGCTGCTCAACATGGATTTTCACTAATCATAGCGATGGATTGTGGTATTAAAGCGATTGATAAAGTCGCTTTAGCCAAACAGCATAACATTGATTTTATCATAGCGGATCACCATTTACCCGAAGCTAAAATCCCTGATGCCATTGCTGTATTAGATCCCAAAAGAACTGACTGCAATTACCCTTATAAAGAATTAAGTGGTTGTGGAATTGCTTTCAAACTCGCACAAGCATATACGCAATACCATGAAATGGATTTTAGTTTGGTGGAAGATTTATTGGATTTATTAGTGGTTAGTATCGGTTGTGATATTGTGCCAATTACGGGAGAGAATCGAGTGTTAGCTTTTTATGGCTTAAAAAAATTGAACCAATCTCCTAGACTAGGTTTAAAGGCTTTAATCTATGTCGCTAAAAAGTCTTATCCTTTAACAATAAGTGATGTCGTATTTGGTGTAGGCCCTTTGATAAATGCAGCAGGGCGATTGGCGGACGCAAAGCAGGCGGTGAAAGTCTTATTAGCCACCCATAAACAAGTCGCAAAAGATAGTGCAGAAGCCTTAAATTATAAAAATATCCAACGCCGAACCTTTGAGCGAAATATTGCTAAAGAAGCTAGCCTACAGTTTGAAGCTTTACCCAATCATGAACAACTGAAAACGGTTGTATTACATGATAAGGACTGGCACAAAGGCGTTATCGGAATTGTAGCTTCTCGGATGGTGGAGCGTTTTCATCGTCCTACTATTATTTTAACTTCTTCAGGTGAAAAGATAGTCGGTTCCGCTCGTTCGGTAAGAGGGTTTGATATTCATGAAGCCATTCATTCTTGTGAGCATTTATTGGTAAATTTTGGAGGACATAAATACGCAGCAGGTGTTACCATGACACCAGAAGTAGTTTCCAATTTTAAGCAACAATTTGAGCAGGTTGTTACTAATTCAATCTTACCTGAACATTTAGTACCCGAAGTCCGAATTGATGCGGTTTTAGATTTTAAAAATATCACTCCCAAATTTTGGAATATTTTACGGCAGTTTGCTCCTTTTGGCCCTAAAAATATGCGTCCGGTTTTTCAATCTGTGCAAGTAAAAGATAGTGGAACATCTCGTTTGTTAAAAGAAAAGCACATTAAGTTTAAATTAAAACAAGAGGATACTCCCACACTTGAGGCAATAGGTTTTAGTATGGCTCACCATTTTCAGATGGTTAAATCTAAAGCACCTTTTAATATTTGTTACACCATCACAGAAAATAATTGGAAGGGTAGAAAAAACTTACAACTTAATATAAAAGATTTGAGGTTTTAAATGGTTATTGGTTACTTAATGTTTGATGTTATACTATAAATGGTTGAATTATTGTCGCCTATCGGCTCATTGTTAAATTGTTATTTGATTGATAATCATCAAAATAAATTATTTTTATAATGGTTTTAAAATATTCAATTTTTGACCGTTTGAAGTATAACCAATTGCCAAATAACTTCCCTTTTATTTATTCTTACCATATAATACCTCATATATCTTATCAGAAGGTACTTATGAAAACGCCACAATCTTAATTTCTTTGAATATGCGATTTTTATCCTTAGATATATCACTATTACGAATGACTTTGTTGCATGGCAAACTAAAAAAGATATAGCTTTCCTGAA
>CAYLSF010000367.1:1088-6757 GCA_964385675.1 uncultured Saprospiraceae bacterium | reverse complement strand
ATTATTTAAGCTTTTGGTGTAGTATCTGAGTTCTCTAACCATTTGATAATAGCAGCTCGCTTAGAGTTTGATAAATCTCGTGTCACAGGCATATGCAATGTACTATGTATAGGTTGTGTAAAGGCAAAAAGCATTAAGTCTCTTCTTGCTAGTACATCCTCTTTATTTCCTAAATCTGCTATATATTTACTCATGATTGGGTATAAGTTGCTGAATTGTTGCATCGTATCTGCAAGATCATCATCCCAGTTTGGTTGATTAGGTATTGGTACATATGTTCTTAGATGAACATTTATACAAGCCACACCTGTAAACTTTGCATGATTTTCATTTAGAATATGATTATCAAAATACCTTCGACCTTTAGCTATTTCTACGCCATTCTCAATACAACTAATATTCATAAAATACATCTGACCGTCCAAGTATGAAGTTCTTGGATGTTCTAATATTTTGTTTCCTGTAATATTTAATATTGTAGGATTATTTAGAATCACAGGAAGCTCAATGTTAGGGTTATGGTCATCTAGAGAATGATTATTGAAATTTAAATAATGAGCTGGTTTGCAAAGTTTATAGAGAACTTGACTCTCCAGTTTAGATGGTTCACATATACTAACTTTTATCTTAATTTGAGAATGGTCTTTTGTTAAAGGTTTGCCCCATTGATATACATAGATATTGACAGGTGCTGATGTCATATCATAGGGTTGAATAGCATTATCATCTAAATAATCAACTCGCTGAACAAAATTATCGGCCTCTACGATATAACCATTTTGAGTCTCAACTGCTAATGCCTGGTACGTATTACTTTCTAAATCCCTATTAAATAGAACGATCGGATGATTTGAGATTCGTTTTTTTGCTTCCTCAGATAGATTTGTAAATATAGAATATCCTCCTTCTAGCACCCATTTAGGATTAGCTTGATCACCAATTTTATAATTTACTTCTCCAATTTCTATAAAATCCTCAAATTTAATTTCAGAAGTTGGTGTTAATGCTTCTTTATTCGTTTTACATACTCCTATAACTAAGTTGTAATTTTTATTTGTAACGGGATAAATAGCATTAATGTCACCCTCCATATTTTTTATTGGAAAACTTTGACCAAAATCAAATACCAATCTATCTTCTTTTTTGCCTAGTTCTTCATCGACGACAATTTCATCATATGTAAATAATGTAGTGTTAAAAAGTTCTCCTTTTCCAGTTCCAACTAAGCGGCGAGCGGAAGTAAGATTAATAGGATCTCCTTCGTACCATGCACCTATTGAACCTACTACTTTTCCTAAGTTAAATCGTGGATTGTTAATATCATTACAATATGCAAAAACATTTAAATTAATACTTAACTGGTCGGTATTTTCTAAAGCCTTTGCTTTTAATTCTTTAAGTATAGGATATTGATCTAAATTTTCTGACCAATTGATTTTATTGATAGTTGAGATATAGTTCGCACCTGCGCCCGGCATACCTGGATTGAGTATGTTTCTAGAAAAATTTATATCTCTAAATGGAGTCACCTCAAGGTTTCCTTGAGCAAGCACTTCGCCATTATCATCAAGTATTCTTAGTTGGAAAGCCCAAATCTGAGAAGCCATTTGCATATCTGGATCTAAGTCGACAATCTTACCAGAGGCACGCCCTTCTGATCCTGTGATTTCACATCTAAATATAGGGTCATTTAGAGCGTCTTTAGCTTTTACAATAGTCCCATTGGATAATTCATATTGTTGTACTTTGCAATTTTTTAAATCGAAGGCTCCTTCTCCTTCTGGATTCCATCCTCCTTCTCCTACTTCTTGATAGATAGGAGAAAAAGTATCGTTATTATAATATTGAGCTACATTATTAATAGTAGAAGGGCTGGCTAAAAAATCGCCAGAGAACACCAAGCGTGGTGCATTTAAATAAGACATGATATATATATTTGGTTAAACAATCAAATGCAAATTCTAATATGTTTTCATTAAGCTAATGGAGGATAAACTCATTCAATAAATGATATTCTATTTCTTTATTTCTTATTTGTAAATATAGGTAATTGTTTTTATTTTTTTAATTTTTCTCTTTTTTAAAGTAGTTAATTGTTAAGAGCCATATAGTTGATGAAATTGTTGCCAAAAGGGACTTCCTTTCCAGCGCTGTTCTTGTTGATAAAAGTAGCTGCGCATAGCTAAGTACTGCTCAAACTGTTTGATAATAAAAATATCAAAAGGTCTAAAATTAGTTAATTCATTATTCAATCTTTTAACAATCAATGGTGCTGCTTCTAATGCGGTAAACATAGCTTTGGTGATCCCTTGGGCGGTAATTGGATCATAAGCAGAGGCTGCATCGCCAATAGCTAACCAATGTTTTCCTGAAATTTTATCTAAAATATAAGACGGTGCAGGAAAACCTTTAGGACGATGCTCCATTGGAGAAAGTCCTTGTGTCAACTTTTGAATACTTATCGTTTTCTTTAAGTGTTTTTCCCAAATTTTATTTTTATTTAATCCTACCTTTTTGATAGATGTAGCATTTGTATAAAATGCCACCAAAAGAGACTGATTAGGTAACAAAGCAGCATACCACCAACCATATTTTGATGCTTCTAAATGCGTAAGTTTAGAGATAGTTGTATGAGAATCTACTTGTTGGTAGCGTTTACTGAGACAGATGATTGGTGTGATTTCAACTTTTTGAGCGTTTTGAGTAGTTGCGAAGGCAGTTTTTTGACCTGAAGCATCGACTACGATTTGAGTTTGTACAACTGTGGTTGTATTATTTTGACTAGATAGCGTTAGGCGATAACCGTTTGCAGTTTTTTTTGATGCTTTAAAAGTGGTGAAAATACGTAATTCAGCACCCATTTCGACTGCTTTTTTAGCTAAAAAGCGATTAAAACGACTACGATCTAAATGCCAACCTCTTCCATTGGGATTGAGTAAAAAATCATTGTAACCGCGATTTTGACTGCCCCAGTAAGAACAACTTCCATAGCATGGTTCATGTTTTTCAGCAATAAAATCGTGATAAATACCCAATTGGTGGAATAGGCGATTAGTATCTGGTGGAATACTTTCGCCTATTCTAAATTTTTCAAAATTACCTGCTTCTACTATTAGTACTTGTTTTATACCCAATTGCAACAACCGAATAGCACAAATACTCCCTGCTGGCCCAGCTCCAATAATAACGACTTGATAGGTTGAAATAGACATAAGTACTTCAAGTTGTATTTTAGGTTTTTATAGTCAGAAAATGAATCAGAAGCTTAAAATACAACTTAGTTTGAAAGATAGGTGGATTTAAATAGAACAATTAAATGACCAATAAAAGCAATTGTATAATTTAATAACTCTGATTATTTGTCATTTAATTGTTCAAAGTATTCAATCTTTAATCTTCTTTTGGTGAAGGAAGTGGATCTGCTACAGGCTCAGTGGCGTAAGTTGGCCAATGATTGACTAGATTACTTTTATCTTCATCAAATTGGCTTTGTACTTCAAGGTAAATGTCCTTTTCATCACCTTCATAACCATCAATAGCTGCCGATTGAATAATCGTTCCGATCCTATGCCAATTCGTTAGCATATTTTTCCTATTCTGGAAACGACCTACCTCCATCATAGCATTTCGATAAGGCTGGTTCGGTACATTATTCTGAAAATCAGAATTTTGCACCTTAGTATCTTCTCCTCTTACTGAGAAACGCTGAGGAATCTGAGGATAACCTTTTGAGTTATAAAACTTTTTCCCAGAGTGCTTTAAGTCTTCATAAGTATAAACAGATACTGGGCGCTGAGCAGGCCAAGACCAATAAAGTGTGGTATTATCTCCAGCAGTGATCCGATTGGTCAATAACTCTCCACTTGGACTTCCTGGATTTGGCGCAGGTAAGTGAGTTGCACATGAATTATAATCTGCATGCCACGGAATAGCCATAAATTTGCAAATATCACCTGGCTCTACTTTGTCTGGTCTAAGTGGTGTATAACCAACTCCTAAAAATGGTTTATCGGGAGTGGCGGTTGTATAATCCAACTTTTTAGCATTTATTCTAAATGGGCCAATTGCAGGATTTGTCCAATTAGGATTGTAAAGATGGGCATCTGTAACAATGAATGTTAAATCTATACCTGGGCTAAAGCGACCACCTAAACAATTCATTAGTATAGCCTTGTCTAATTTTTCACCTGCTGTCAATGGCGTTCGATCTGTTGTACATTTTCCACTATTCCATTGTTTTAGCATAAAGTATTGAGTAGTTGTCACTGTAAGAAAACTACGTCCAGAATCACCTAAAGCTAAAGGCATCAATGGTGTCCCTTTTTCAAAATCGTTATCATTGGTATAAGGGCTTCTGATATAAGACATAATATCAAAACCATTGGGTTGTGATCCGAGTCTTAAAACAAACTTATGAGAGGCGATGGCTTTATTAGGTAGAGCCGTATTCCACATTTGCATATGAGCCGCATCAAAAGTCAGTTTGACATCATCATAAAATGAAGGTTTATAATTTGGATTATACCCAGCTTCATTAGCTGTTGTCTGTTTTTGACCTGTTTTTACTTTTGAAGCATCGTATAAATCGGGTATTAAAGCAAAATCCTCGACCCAAGTAGTATAAACATTATCCCAAAGAGAAACAGCATTGAGTGTCTGAGGTGCATAAGCAGGGTCTGTAATGGCGACCCAAGCGGTATTCTCTAGGGTCAAATGAGTTCCATCGTTAAAAACAATAGTGGCATTGACAGGGCCATCCGCGGCATCATCTAACCAATTATCATTATCTACATCATGAGGCATTTCGGCATTAGAGTTGATTTTTCCTTCCTTTGTAAAACCACAAGCTAGTCCTTGTCCGCCTGTGACGACAAGTCGACCATTAGTTTCTACTTGAATTGCTCCTAAGTCTTTGATAGGTTGACTAAAATCATTGTAGTCATTGCTGCTACCATCTGAAAATGGAAATTGTTTTGGATAATTATTCAACGATTCTATTTTTTTTGAATCAGTAGAATAATAAGAAGCCGTTGTTGCTTCATCGAAATTAATGATACCTCCTGCTTTTGCACTAATGGCTCTTGGTCCAGCGTCAATGACAAGTTGTTTCAATCGATTTTCACTAGCAGGATCACTCGTTGATAGAAACTCTGCATTACGCATCGTTGGTAATTGACCGTCTTCATAGAGTTCTATTCCTTCTCCTCTACCATCTCCGATACGCCAACAATTTGCTTTTTTATTGGCTAAATGAACACTCCAAATAATATCGACCACTTTTTTATCGTCAATAGTATCTCCTAGTTTTACCTCTTGGCTAGAAGTTTCAGGATAACCACCAGAAGGATTCGAATAATAATATAATTTAAATCGAGCAGCTTGTTTTTTTAGTTTACCATCTGCATCGCGTAAATCTGCACTTGAAATAGGTGTATCATCTGTCCCTTTTTTGATAGGCAGTCCACCTTTGAGTACTTGTCCTTCAATGGTTTCAGAAGCGATTGTTTCTGGCCCTAAGTAATAATCAGGGCTATTTCCAACCCTTGCTATACCAATAGTCGGATGGATACGAAAATTTGAACTATTTATAGTTGACATTTTTTTCTTTTAAAAGGTTGAATAATTTTAA
Organism: uncultured Saprospiraceae bacterium; assembly: GCA_964385675.1. GTDB lineage: Bacteria > Bacteroidota > Bacteroidia > Chitinophagales > Saprospiraceae > CAYLSF01. Next base: position 1,128 of record CAYLSF010000367.1, on the reverse strand, counting down.
TGGATGACTTTACTCTAAAATGATGCGCTTAGTGTAATAG
>CAYLSF010000367.1:0-1078 GCA_964385675.1 uncultured Saprospiraceae bacterium | reverse complement strand
AATTTTAGATTTATCGCTGCCTATCATTTTAATCAAAAGGCTTCATTGATAATCTCTGTTAAAAAGATCAATCATGAAAGGCTCATAAAAATAAGAGTTACTCTTCGTCTTCAGAGTTGTCAGCATCTCGATCATCTATTAATCTCATATAATTTTTGAGAAGAGCATGACTGATATTAACGTTTTTACCAAAAATAGCATCATTCATATTCTGCACATTTAACATGGACATAGTGTTATGACAACCAAAGCATTGGTTGACGCTCATACTTTTTTGAGTAAATGTTTCGATGACAGGATTGGATAATGTAAGTGAACCGATTAACAAAGGATCATCTGATTTAAAACTTTGATTTGGCTTGAGTTTATTTTCTTGATTAAACCAAATCGCACCGATTTCTCTATAATTACGCCAAACAGAGCCTTGTGGAAACATACTGATAAACTTTGTATTGGTCGCATCTATTGCATTTTCATTTCTGCTCGTACCTCCACCAAGACGGTATTGATTAAAAACTTGGGTAATAGGCGATAAGACTTGAGTGGCTTCATTTAATGTCAATTTATCGGGATTGATATTTCCTTCTGCGACAGTTGAGCCAGCGTCATAGAAAGTAAAATCTTGTTCTGATATCTTTTCGTCTTCTAAAGCACTAGCTACTACGAAAGGTGCATTATCTTTCTGCTCAAAGGTAGCCCAAATCATTTCTGGGTGGCCATTCACAGCTACTGCGATATGGAAACCCACCATAGCAACCGTCTCTGTTATTAAAGAGTCACTTTCTATAATTTCGCCATCTTCGTCTGTAGTCAGCGCATACACTTGTGCTTTAGTGGTATAAAAATTACTCATCTCTCCATCTTTAGGCGATACTATTTTCCAAGCGACTTTTAGTGAAAATGCACCTGTTGGAAAGTTTTTAGTTGCTTCTACATTTTTTAAACCCTCTGCATCATTAATCACTGCGGCTTGCATAGTGATTTTTGCTTTATCATCAGCTAAAAGTTCCAATTTATAATTAGGAATCCAATTTATGCCATTCTGAAAATAGATGACATCTACGCTTTGAGAATTGTT
>CAYLSF010000366.1:0-6759 GCA_964385675.1 uncultured Saprospiraceae bacterium | reverse complement strand
AAATAAATTTCCAATTAATAAAAATTCATGTTCAATATATTCAACGGTTTTAATAATATTTTTTAAAATTAAGCCCGTATAAGTCTGATTAGCAAACTCAATAACTATACAATCTCCTAAGGTTAAGGTATTTTCCATATTAATTTCTTATGGATTAAACTTGAATTAGGTTAAAAAACAGGACAAGCCTTCCGATTTCGCATAGGCTTTACTTTTGTAATCAAATGCAGATAAGATAATTCAATAGCACCAACCGTATTAGAGGCATTGGTAAAATCAGAAACATTCGTATCATAACTTAACGAGGCTTGCCAGTTTGGATAATGAACGCCAATAACAGGAATGGCAGCATCATTCATCCGATACCAAACGCCAACTATAAGGCCCTTTTCTTTGGCAAATTTTTGACTTAAATGATATTTAATCGCCGTTCCAAAAACCCGTTCTTGTTGTAAACCTTGTTGCGAATAGACTGCGGCAGGCATTAAATCAATATTTTCTCCAATTCCTATTACCGCTTCTATATGTAGATTTAAACGACGAGCTAGTTTGATATCAGAATTATTCAAAAAAGATTGGTTTGGTGTATTGATATGATAGACGGCTGCCCCAAACTTAAATCGCATTCGCTTAGAGATTTGAAATAACCAATTTAACCCTACAGCAACATCAGCATACGTAAAATTCAATCTATCGAAAGTTTCTCCGTTATCTGCACCTGCTACAAAAGCACCATCAATAAATTGCTCATCAAAGGTTAGAGCCGATACATTCATGCCTCGTTGTGCTATACTCAATTGTGTGCCTAATGTGATAAAATGATGGCGATTCAATTGCAAGGTATAAGCCACACTTGCCCCAACTTGTAACGTATGCAATTTAGAATCACCCGCTTGGTCATAATTTAAAATTAATCCTGCCCCTAAAATATCTCCGTCCAAGCGACCATCATTTAGTAATTTCAAATCATACCCAGCAGAAAATGTAGAAAAAGGAACAGGAACGGAAAACCATTGATTCCGATAATTGGCAGTTATCCTAATATCTTCATGGTACAATCCTGTTAAGGCAGGATTCAGATTTTGAGGAGAATTATAAAATTGAGAAAAATGAATATCTTGACCTTGTGCTTGAATACAAATCAAAGTTATCCAGTAGATAAAAAGTATTTTCAAGTAAAGTTTATTCATAACGTGGGTTTTAAATAGTTATGCTCAAAATTCCAATCACCAATCACCGAATTAGGGTTACATTCCCCTTTTTAAAATAAGTCTCCCCTCCCAAGCACTTGATTTCGATATAATAACCAAAGACCTCTGGAGCTAAAACAGATCCTTTGAAAGTACCATCCCAACCATCTTCTGGATTATTCGATTCAAAGACCTTTTCGCCAAAACGATTATACACCGCAAAATAAAACTCGCTTAAACTATTGGCCCTCACTCTCAGAATATCGTTATGACCATCATTATTTGGCGTAAAAGCATTGGGTATAAAAATATTAGGTTCAGCACATTGAAATTGACGAAGTCGAATAAAGATAGTATCTAAATTCACACAACCATTTTCATCCGTTACTTTTACCACATAGGCTGTTGGTAAAATTGGAGTAGCAATTGGATTAAAAATAGTTGAATTATTCAAACTATTAGCTGGCAACCATTCATAAATATAATTTCCTAACGTAGCGATTAATTGAACTTCCTCCCCTGCAAATACAGAATCTCGATTGGCGGTTATCTCAACATTTGGAGCATTTGTATTTATTGGAATAATTAGAGTATCACTTTCTACACATCCCTCATCATTTACTGCTTCTACCCAAAATGTATCTAAATCAAAAGGAGCAACAATTGCCTGTTCTGTATCTCCTCCTAATAAAATATCCTCTATCGGAAACCAAGTGTAGCTCAGACTATCTGTAGAATCTAGGTTTTGAACATTCAATAACATTTCACTTCCCCGACAAAGCTGCGAATCTGCACTAGCAAATATTTCTATTGGATATACTCTAAAAGAATCAATTACCACATCTTGACAGCCATTTTCAGCCGTGACTACTAATCGTATTTCATACAATTCGCTACCTGAAAACTGTATGGTAGGACTCTGAAGTGTAGAGGGCATAGCATGAGAAAAATCCCAATTCCATTGGACAATGGCATTTGCAGCATCTGTGGATTCATCCATAAATTCAACTATTGGATTTGCCTCACACTCATTATAATTCAAAGAAAAAGCACCATTTAAAGTATTTCGCTGAATGCTCACTAATTGAGAAATGGTATCAGGACAAGCCTCATTATAGCCCGCTATTAATTGTATAATATATTGCCCTGTATCAGAGTAGGTGTAAGTCGGCTGAAATTGTGAGGTGGTATCATTTGTCGTGACATCTCCAAAATCCCAAAAATAATTAGTAGAACCTCCTAAGCTAGTATTGATAGGCGAAATCGTTAGACTACTATCGCACGATAAGGATGGCAAATTGAATACCGCTTCATTTTCTTTGGAGCAAGTCCCTACATTATATTGAAAATCTCGACGAGTTTCCGAAATCAAAATTCCATTTCGATATTCTTTAACACAAACACCAACTACATATTGTCCGATTTGAACTGGTGTTCCAGTCAATAAACCCGTCATAGGATCTATGGCTAAAGGAACGCCTCCCATCATATCATTTAAAGAAAAGGGAGCTGTCCAAGTAATGGAATCATAGGGGGGCGGGTTTGGTGGTTGAGGCATAGATTGTTGTACACTTGCTCCATCAAAAGGTGTACACAGCGCATAAACCAAAGAATCTCCATCTATATCCGTAGCAGAATGGTCAAACAAAATAGGCTCGCCAGCACAAATATAAATAGGTGGCCATTCTTTAAATACAGGATTACTATTACATTGTAGTAGTGCTTCTTCTGAAACATAAGCATAATAAGTCGCACCTGTTGAAGAAGGATTTTCTATGTTAACAATCGTATTATTTCGACAACACCGCTGATAAACCAACTGATATCCACCTGCTAGAAATGGTAAGGTTATCGTATCAATATAAGAAGTTCGATGAACACAAACGTTAGGTGGTATCACTAAACAAGAATCAAACAAAACAGGATTTAACGTATCATTTCCTTGAGGAATAGGCAATCGAAATTGAATCAACTGATTGCTAGAGTCAAAAACACCAATAGCCGCAGGATTATCAAAAGGCGGAATCCCATTAAAACAATCTCTAAAAACCGTTAGAGAGATTTCATATTGGTCATTACCTAAACACCTATAATTCAACTCCCCTCCTACAATATGTGTAGCTTGTAAGGTTTGAAAAGAAAGTATTGCCAATAAAATTGTAAAAAAGTATTTCATGGATATAAGAATTACGAATTAAAAATTAGGAATTACGAACTATCCATAATTCATACTAATCCTTTGTAAGGATACAATTTATTAGATTCACTAGAATCAATTCAATTGTCGATTGTCGAAAGTCGATTGTCAAAAGTCAAAAATTAATTATTATATGGTCGTCGAGATACAATGGAACGCCCGAGCGTTAGTTCATCCGCATATTCTAATTCTCCACCAAAAGATATACCTCTTGCCAATGTGGTAATTTTCACATCAGCATCTTTCAACTTTTTAGAAATATAATAAATCGTTGTATCTCCTTCAATGGTTGGGCTGATTGCCATAATTAACTCCTTAATTGTTCCCGTTTCCACTCGTTCTATCAATCCATCTATTTCCAAATCATTCGGTCCAATTCCCTCAATAGGTGAAATAATTCCACCCAATACATGATATAATCCACGAAACTGAGCTGTATTTTCAATTGCCATTACATCTTTAATCCCTTCTACTACACACAGAATCGAATTGTCTCGACGGGGATTTGCACATATTGTACAAACGTCTGAATCCGCTATATTGTAACAATTTTTACAAAATTTAATATGCTTTCGCATTTTCATGATGGCATCACTAAATTGAGCAACAGCATCTTGCTCCTCATGCAATAAATGTAACGCCAATCTAAGTGCTGATTTTCTGCCAATTCCTGGCAAAGTTGCAAAAGCATTAACCGCTTCTTCTAATAATTTAGATGAAAAATTCATAGTTTATTTTTGAACAATTGTCCTTATTCGTATGTAAAAATAGCAAATTAACAGCACTAAATTTCATCAAAAAATAGCGAATATACGCTAACCTAACTTTTTAACGATAATGTATCTACAAAGGGAAATGAATAGATGATTTATACACATTTTGTTAAAGAAAAACTTATTAACTTTGATGCCTAATTATAATTTGCAATTAGACAACAAAATTAACTACAAATATTTTAGTGATTCTTTGACAAAAATTGGTGGAAAGCAAAACAGTTTTGCTCCATCAAGGTTTATTGAATAAAAAATAACAGAAGAACTTATGGCTACAGTAATCACGATGCCCTTATTAAGTGACACAATGGAAGAAGGAACCATTGCAGCATGGCATAAAGAGATTGGAGATACTTTGGAAAGCGGTGACCTACTCGTGGAGATTGAAACAGATAAGGCTGTAATGGAAAAAGAGATTGATAACGAGGAAGGTGTGCTATTATACATTGGTGTAGAAGCAGGTGGTACAATTCCAGTAGGTGCAGTGTTAGCTATTGTTGGGGAAAAGGGAGAAAGCTATGAAGCAGCATTAGCAGCAGCACAAGGAGGTGGAAATACAACAACCACAACCACAGAAACTCCAGCCGTAGAAGAAGCAGTACCTGTTTCCACTACAACAGTTGAAACCGTTGTTACTACAAGTGATGAAAGAATTAAGGCTTCTCCTTTGGCTCGCAAAATGGCTAAAGAAGCAAATATTAATTTAGCTACTGTAAAAGGAACAGGTGAAAATGGTAGGGTGGTTAAAAGAGATATTGAAGCACTAATCAGTCAGCCAAAAGCTCCAGTTGCACAACCAGCTACTACAGTAGCACCTCAACCAACGCCTCAAGTTCAGGCATTACCAACGCCACCTCCACCACCAGCACCATTATTTGGTATGGATGGAGAAACGCACGAGGATGTACGTTTGAGTCAAATGCGTAAAACTATTGCTCGTCGTTTAGCAAGTTCTAAATACTCTGCTCCGCATTTCTATCTTACCGTTGCCATTAACATGGATAATGTGATGCCAGCTCGTAAGCAGATGAATGCTATTTCACCTTCTAAGATTTCATTTAATGACATCGTTATCAAAGGTGTAGCAGTTGCATTAAAACAACATCCAGCTATTAATGCATCATGGTTAGGCGATAAGATTCGTTACAATAAAGTATATAATATTGGTGTAGCAGTAGCCGTTGATGAAGGTTTAGTTGTTCCTGTGATTCGCCATGCAGACATGAAATCGTTGTCGCAGATAGCAGCAGAAGTAAAAGATAAAGCGAGAAAAGCACAAGAGCGAAAATTGTCACCAGATGATATGACAGGAAATACGTTCACTATTTCTAACTTAGGAATGTTTGGGATAGAAGAATTCACGGCAATTATCAATCCACCTGATGCTTGTATTTTAGCAGTTGGTGGAATCAAGCCGACTCCTGTAGTTGAAAATAATGACATAAAAATTGCAAATATCATGAAAGTTACCTTATCTTGTGACCATCGAGTAGTGGATGGAGCAACAGGGGCTAAGTTTTTGCAAACTTTGAAGGGAATTTTAGAAGATCCTATTCGATTGTTGGTTTAGACCGAACAACCAAAATCCAATAATAATTTGATTAAAAGCGAGGGTGTCATCTTATGATGATGCCCTCGTTTCATTTTAAAACTTTTGGAAAGCTATGAGCGTTTAGAAATGAAAAAGGAAGCTATGACAAATAAAAAAACAGTCGTTTTTGGAGCTAGTCCAAAACCTTCAAGATATTCAAATAGAGCGGTGGTTCGATTGAATGCGAATGGACATGAAGTTGTGCCTGTAGGTTTTAGGAATGGAGAAATTGCAGGAATAGCAATACAAAAAGACAATCCTCAAGTCGAGGATGTGCACACGGTTACTTTATATTTAAATCCACAACGACAAGTCGCATTCTACGATTATATTTTAGGTTTAAACCCTAAAAGAATCATCTTTAACCCAGGTACTGAAAATGCAGAATTGATTCAAATGGCAGAAGCGAAAGGAATTGAAGCAGAAGTTGCTTGTACGTTAGTGATGTTGTCTGTTGGAAATTATTGATATTAGTGGTCGAAACCTTAAATAAATGATAGCTCTAGGCACTTTCAGTCATTTCGGACTAATCGCACTAGTTTAGTCTTTCTTTTTAGCTTCAATAATTTCTTCTTCAATAAGAAATTGTTCTAGTTCAAATTCATGTCCTAGTACATTTAATACTGTATTCCAATTATTTACAGTCCAAGGTTGATCTGGCTTAGCTATCATTACTTTTCTACTTTTGGTTAAAAAAAAAAAAACCTGTTCTGTACCAAAATCCAATAATTTTTGAGTTTTTTGGAAAACATAATCCTGATCTTTTGACTTTGATAAATCTACTTTAGTATCAACTTCTATTACAATAATTGGAATTTCATTAAAATAATGTTCATCTATTTTTGAAGCAGGAAGATCACTTTTATTAAAAATGGCTACATCCAATGAAAGATTATCTCGTTTCTCTAAATTTAAACCAGCTTCGCTTCCGACTACTTTATATTTTTTTCTGAATAATCCACCTAATAATATAATTAAAGAACTAATAATGACAGATTGTAAACGGCT
>CAYLSF010000365.1:0-6772 GCA_964385675.1 uncultured Saprospiraceae bacterium | reverse complement strand
CAATGAAAGGAATAACAGGGTCATTTGGTACATTCAAAACCCCATTATTAATAGTAATTTTTGATCCGCTCATTTTTATAAAAAATATTTAAAAGAATGTAATTTATTGAAATTCAAAATTTGCGAGTGCAAAGGTACGATTTTTTTATATTTTGCCCCTTGATTGTATTAACAACAATATTCAAATTTTGAGCCTTAAATATAATGTTAAACTGTTTGATTACATTTACTGTTTTAGAAAAAGCAAATAATTCGTAATTCCTAATTATTAATTCGTAATTCTACACAGTTATGACAAAACCTGCACCGACTGAGTATAGTCAATTTTATCAAGGCTATATCGATCAAGTTCCTGAAAGTGATATTGTAGCTTTATTAGAAACTGAATTGAACGATACGTTGACTTTTTTAGAATCTATTCCATCTGATAAATATGATTATGCTTATGCTGAAGGAAAATGGACGATAAAAGAATTAGCGGTACACCTAGTGGATACCGAGCGTATTATGTCAACTAGGGCTTTACGAGTAGGGCGAGGAGATAAAACACCTTTACCTGGGTTTGATGAAAACGCTTATGTTCCTAATTCTTATGCAGCAAACCGAAAAGTGATTGACATTTTAGCGGAATTTAAAGCGGTACGCCAAAGCACTATTGCTCTATTCCGTTCCTTTCCAGATGAGATTTGGACAAGTCTAGGAACAGCAAGTGGCTATCCTATTTCTGTACGTGCTTTAGGGTATATTATTATTGGTCATATTCGTCATCATATCAATATTATTAAGGAGCGGTATTTGTAGCTTTTTCGATAATAGATATTTATCGGAAACGCCTAATAATCATTTTATACTAAGTCTTTCGACAAGGTGATTGGTGATTAGTAGTCTTAATTACTAATCACCTTCCGATAACTATCGGAATACTAATCACCAAAACATGAGCATCAAGCAATACCAACATGTTCATACCGAACAAGAACAAATTTCTTTTGATATCAAAAGGATGGAGGTATTGTATGAAAAATTTAAAGGTCAACCTGATGAACCACATCGACATGGGTATTATACCGTAATTCTAATTCAAAAGGCAGCAGGGCAGCATATTATTGATTTCCATAGCTTTGAATTGGGAGCATATCAAGTTTATTTTATTAGTCCAGGACAGGTTCATCAATTGTTAGAAACGGAAAAATCTTACGGGTGTGTCTTGACTTTTTCTCCTCAATTTATGTTAGAAAATGGTATCGAAAACTGTTTTATTGAGGATTTACACCTATTTCAAGATTTTGGCTATACCCCTCCATTGACTTTTGAAGAAGGTGAATGGGCTGGTTTAATGAATATTATACAGCAAATTTTTGACTACTACCATTCTGATAAAAAATTTAAATATCAAGCCGTAGGTGCATTATTAAAACTTCTCTTGATACAATGTAATAATGCTTGCTCGCTATCTCAAGCAGATAATACACAATCTATTCAAGCCTCCCTTTCTTTACTTAGAAATTTTAAAACTCAACTTAATGAGCATTATCAACAATGGCATAAGGTAAGTGAATATGCGAAGGCTTTACATATTAGTCCTGATTATCTAAACACAGCCGTTAAATCTTTAACAGGGAAAAGTGCTAAAGAACACATTCAAAGTCGAATAATTACCGCTGCTAAACGACTCTTGAAGTTTTCAGATTTACCCACCAAAGCGATTGCCTACGAATTAGGTTTTTCTGAACCTGCTAATTTTAGTCAGTTTTTTAAAAAATGTGTAGGAGTTTCACCTAGTAAATTTAGATAGAAAAAATTAGAACCGTACTTTTTCAATATGTGGAAGTTGAGCTTCAGCCGCTGCATTGAGTAATGGTGTGATTCCTCTATCTCCGAGATTTTGGCAATCCGTGATGTACCAATTGTTAGAACTTTGACCACCTATGATGGTAGAAAGTTGATTTTTGTCTAAAGCGAATTTAGATAAGTTCTTGATGGATTTTCTCATCGGGTTATCCTAATGTATTGTTGTGTAAATATTGAACGTATTAAATTGTAAGATACGATTTTTGGGAATTAAAATCAAATGATAGAAAAGAAAACCTCTTGATATTAACTTAAACATCAAGAGGTTAATGATAAAACTATTAGTTTTTAAAAACTGTAAGTGCTCATAAAATCATCTCCACCAGCTTTTATAGCAGCAGCCATACCTTGTGAGGCAACAATTTGATCTAATCCCATAGCATCTGACATTGTTGCAGGGTCAATTCTAATGTGATTAGCTTGTGCATAACTAACATACCATTCACAAAATATGGTACTCCCCCCTTTGATGTTATTGGCTTCTTGATTTGAAATCTTCCAAACCATGAAACCTATATAGGATTATAGGTTATTAATTATTTATTGTGCAGTTATCGAAGATTAAATGTGGTCATTATAATTTACAGGTAAAAATATATAATAAAATTATATACATAAAAATATTTATTCTATTTGTTTATGATTTTTTTTTACATAAAAAGCGTCCTTCAAGATTAAACCTCAAAGAACGCCTTCATTCTATTTAATGTGAAACCTATTTTACTTTTGTCCAAACAGATGTACCATATAACATTCCCCAATATCCTCGCATATTCAATTTTCCATCTTCCAACCAAGCTTTGCATTTATAAGTACGACCACTTTGAGGCTGATAAATCGTTCCACCTTCCCACTTTCCTCGTTTATACACTAAATCTTTAACTGTCAGCATTCCTAATATTTCTTGATCTTGTAATTCCTCATCTGGATTGTTAGCATCTACTACGGGCTGCTTTGTAGTCGGATGAAGCGGTTCTTTTAGCCACACTATTTTACCATAGTATTTGTTATTCTTAGCCTTATAAATTTTGACTTTGGCATTTTGAGCTTCTACAAGCCATGTACCTACGATGTCGTTTGCCGAGTCTGTATTGAGGTTTGGTGCAAACCACAATGCACTTAATAAAATCAGTATTCTCATATTCTAAATTTGTGAGTTGGGAAGAATCCCTTTAAAAAATAGTTTGTTTTTGTTATTACATATAATGCACGATGTATGCCAAATTATTGTGTACCACTCCAATTCTTGTTATTTCTATTTTAGATAAAATCTAATTTTCAAAAATTATTGAAAGTTTAAAACCCTATTTCAAATTTCAAGTTGTTATAATTAATTCAATTGGAAATTGAATTAGATTTCAAATTTCAAACATCAATTTCCATGTAATTGGAGTTCATGCTTATAATTTGGGATATATAAAGCTTCGATCATGAGATACATTATCATATTCATAACCATCATTGCATTTATTAGCTGTAAATCTTATTCTGATTTACCTACATCAGATAGAGAGACGGATTGGACGATACAACGAATTCCTTATGAACCTAAAGGGAAAAAAGGGAGTCCAGAGGAGGGTATTCGATATTTAACAGAAGGATCGTATGGTTCAGGTATTCCTTATGATTTTGCAAAAATGGGTTTACGAAAAACGAAAGATACCATTTTTAATAGGAGTGGTATTAATGGAACATTGCCCTATATGTTGAATGTCTCAGAAGCTTTTAATGGTGCAAAGGTTTTATCGAATAACTGTTTTACATGCCATGCTTCAAAAATTGGGGATCAAGTGATTGTAGGGCTAGGAGATAGTTTTTCTGATTTTAGGCGAAGTCCTACCACTATGCTAAAAATCATGGAGATGGGGCTAAAGATGAAATATAAGAAAGACGATCCCGCCATGCAGGCTTATACTAACTTTGGTAAAAGTTTACGTGTTATTGGGCCGAAGGCAACGACTAATAATTTTGGTGTAAACCCTGCTTTCAGAATTGCAGAAGCCTGTGCGAATAATCGAGCCTTAGAATCCTGGGAATATCGAGACACACAGCATACCGAATTAATAGATTATGCGATTGCATCGGATGTGCCACCTTTATGGAATGTGAAAAAGAAAAATGCTTTGTATTATAATGGATTAGGGCGGGGTGATTTTACAAAATTATTGATGTTAGCCGCTTTTCCAGGGGTATCGGATAGTACAGAAGCTCGTTTGGTGAATAATAATTACCATCATGTATTAGCATGGTTAGAAAATCTTGAACCACCTAAGTATCCAAAAGTAATCAATTCATCAAGGGCAGCACAAGGGCAGATCATATTTGAAAAGAACTGTAGTAAATGTCATGGTACGTATGGAGAAAATGAGTTTTACCCTAATAAATTAGTATCCGTAGATGTCGTCAAAACCGATCCACATTATGCCCGATATGTGAGTGATTCAAAATTGGTGAAATTATATAATAAAAGTTGGTTTGCATTATCGTATCCTACCTCTTATTTTGTAGGAAATGATGGTTATATGGCACCACCTTTAGATGGTGTATGGGCAACAGCCCCTTATTTACACAATGGTTCAGTTCCAGATTTAGAGACATTACTCGATAGTAAAAAACGACCAACCTATTGGAATAGGAGTGGCGATTCCAATGATTATAATTATCAAAAAGTCGGATGGAATTACACCGTCAAAAATAAACCTAAAGGAAAACGAACTTATGATACAACGCTTTCAGGATATAGTAATCAAGGACATTACTTTGGTGATGATTTGACGGATAATGAGCGAGGGCAGTTGATTGAGTATTTGAAAACTTTGTAATTGTTGACTTTCTATGAATTACTGAAAAGGTTAATTAAGGTTTTTAAGAGATTAAGAGTCCTCATGGCTATCGGGAGAAATAAATTCAGCATGATAGCATAAAAAAAGAGCATTTCCAATATGAAAATGCTCTTTTAATTGTTGGCCTACTAGGGCTCGAACCTAGACTCTTCTGAACCAAAATCAGACGTGTTGCCAGTTACACCATAGGCCAATCCTGCTCTATTTGCTAAAGCGATGCAAATATACAAACCTTTTCAATATTGAAAAAGTTCACGTGTAAAAAAAATAATTTTTTTATAAACGTTTTCTTAATCTAGCCACAGGAATACTCAGCTGTTCTCTATATTTAGCAACTGTACGACGAGCGATATTGTATCCCTTCTCTCTCAAGGCATTTTTGAGTTTCTCATCAGAAAGCGGCTTTTTCTTATTCTCTGTCTCAATCAATTCTGTTAAAATCTTCTTCACCTCTAAAGTAGAAACCTCTTCTCCAGATGCGGTTTGAAGGGATTCAGAGAAGAAGTCTTTCAACCGTTTAGTCCCGAATTCTGTTTGTACATATTTAGAATTCGCTACCCTTGATACCGTAGAAATATCTAGACCAGTGATTTCTGCAATATCTTTTAGAATCATTGGACGCAATACCTTATCATCTCCTGTACGAAAATAGTCAAATTGGTATTGCATAATGGTGTACATCGTTTTGTACATCGTTTGCTGTCGTTGACGAATCGCATCTATAAACCATTTAGCAGAATCAATTTTCTGCTTGATAAACATAATGGCTTCTCGTTGCTTTTTATTCGACTTTCTGCTTTTACCTCGCTTAGAAGCATCATAAGACTTTAGCATATCCTTGTACTGATCACTTATGCGTAAATCCGGTGCATTTCTAGAATTAAGCGAAAGTTCTAAATCCTCTCCATCGTTTTTGATGATAAAATCAGGAACTATATAATACGCCGTTCTGCCACTATTACCAGAATAGCCACTAGCAGGTTTTGGATTTAATTTTAAAATCTCATTGATCACCTCTTTCAAATCCTCTTCTGAAATGGATAATTGACGTAATAATTTGTCGTAGTGTTTTTTTGAAAACTCATTAAAATAACGATGAACAATTTTATAGGCTAACCTCAACACGTCTAAATTCTCATGGTTATTATCCATAACCATATCTGTAATTTTACGTTTTAGCTGTAAGACTAAGCATTCTTGCAGATCTTTGGCTCCTATACCAGCAGGTTCAAAGGTGTGGATGATTTGTAGGATTTCCTTAATTTCTTCTTCCGTTGTCATTACATTTTGCGAAAACGCCAAATCATCTACGATAGCAATCGGTTCTCTTCTCAAATAACCATCATCATCAATACTGCCTATTAGCTGACGAGCAATTTTTTCGTCATGTTCACTTAATTGAACTAATCCTAATTGTTCTTCTAAATATTCATGAAAACTACTCTGAACAGCAATTGGTATTGTTTTCTCTTCATCATCTGCTGAATAATTATTCGTATTCAATTTATAACTGGCTACATCATCATCAATATAATCTGTGATGTAATCATCCAGCTCAACATCATCATCTTTCTTTACAGGTTCTTCTGGTTCTTCGTACGTATCTACGGTAGGTTCAAATTTATCATCATCACCATCTGCCTTTTTCTCCTCCTTTGCAAACGTATTATCATACAAATCATCCTCAGAATAATCCGCTTCTGCTTCTTCAAATTCATCACCTTCCTCTAAAGCTGGATTTGCTTCTAACTCTTCTTTAATCCGTTGTTCTAGTGTAGCCGTAGGAATTTGCAACAGTTTCATGAGCTGAATCTGCTGAGGCGATAACTTTTGCAGTAATTTTTGGCTGAGGTTTTGTTTTAAAGCCGCCATAATTAGTCTATCATTTATCTTGTCGGTGTTTCAATACTTAATTGAACCTAGATGGTCAAGGGATCACCGGTAGTTGTACGTTAATTAATAAATTTGAATCATCGTTGGGTCATTAAAAGTGATTTAAACACGATAATATGTACATGGTAGCAATCCCGATAGCTATCGGGAGCAAATTCCAACTTTCAAATTCCAAATCCCAATAA
>CAYLSF010000364.1:0-6783 GCA_964385675.1 uncultured Saprospiraceae bacterium | reverse complement strand
TCTAAGTACAACTCTTGCCAATTTTGTGCAAAAATTCAGTACTTAGTGTACTAAGGAAACATGATTTAATAGTTAACATATTGCTTACTATTTCATACCAACTTTTTTATTTTTACAACCATGAATAATATCAATATTCGGACAGTAGAAGCCGTTCAATATCTTCAACCTTTAAGAGAGGGCGGTTCGTTACCTGCCATTATGAGGGCAGACGATGGAGAATTGTATGTCCTAAAGTTTAAGGGAGCAGGGCAGGGCAAAAAGGCTTTAATTGCAGAAGTGATTGGTGGAGAATTGGCTCGGGCAATGAACCTAAGAATGCCCGAATTGGTATTTGTGGAGTTGGACGAAACCTTTGGAAGAACAGAACCCGATGAAGAAATACAAGATTTATTAAAATTTAGCATTGGTTTAAATTTAGGGATGCGTTTTTTATCTAAAGCCATTGTGTATGACCCTTTAGTATCCGAGGCAGAATCTTTAGAAGCTTCAAAAGTCGTGTTATTGGATAGTATGATTTCTAATATTGATCGCACAGCTAAAAATACCAACCTACTCAATTGGAATAATGAGTTATGGCTGATTGATCATGGGGCTAGTTTATATTTTCATCACAATTGGAAAAATTGGAAAGCACACCTTGACCGTACTTTTCCTTTTGTAAAAGAACATGTTTTGCTCAAAAAGGCTAATCATCTACCCGAAGCAGCTCAAGCCATAAAAAATAGCCTTAATGAAACCGTGATTGAAAACATCATTAATAGCATTCCGGATAATTGGCTGGAAGAAGAAGGAAGCGAGTTCACCATAGAAGAAAAGCGTCAAGCTTACACGACTTTTTTGATGTCTCGATTATCTAAAATTGATTTATTGACTAAAGAAGCATTGGATGCAAAATAAATTCGCTTATGAATATGCCGTCATTCGGCTAGTGCCAAGAGTAGAACGAGAGGAGTTCATCAATATTGGCGTGATTCTATTTTGCAAACGCAAAAAGTTCCTCAATATGAAGTTCCTCTTAGATGAACGGCGGATGCGGTCACTTTGTGAGGATGTCGATATTCAGTTAGTCTATGAGTACTTAAGGGCTTGGGAAAAAGTATGTGTGGGCGGTAAAGTAGGCGGTAAAATCGGTGAACAAGATAGAGCCTTTCGTTTTAGATGGCTTACTGCTTATAGAAGTACGATTCTGCAAACTTCAAGGGTTCATCCCGGTTTGTGTAGTCAGCCAGCGTTAATGTTAGAGGATTTATTTGAAATGTATGTTTTATAGAAAATCAAAAGCCACAGATTATCACAAATTACACTAATTTTTTGAGTAATCTGTGATAATTTGTGGCAAGATTAAGCATTTTAAAAGTGACCTATTTTTATTGTTTTACCCCTACCAATTGTCATACGTCACTTTCCAATAATTATCAGAACCGCCCCCCATATTATTAATAACATTCATCATGGTCACATGATTTTCTGTCATCGTGTTTTGCATAATTTTAAAACATTCCCAACAGGTATTATTGGAACTTGAATTATTCTTACGAGGTGGGTATTTTTCTTCATAATACTTTTTCCACTTCTCTATTTCAGCTTGTTCATCATAATTAGGGTTAAATAAATTATTATTGAGTTGCGGCTGATATTGAGCTATTACTTGTTGCTGTTGTTGAGGTGTCATTTTTTTCCAATTTGTTTCCATCACATCCCAAAGTAAGCTTGCGGAACACAAATATTGTTTTTGTTGTAATGACAACTGACTAAATAAAGCGACCATTTGATTGCGATAAGCCGCCTTATCTGCTTCTGATATAGTCTGTGCATTCCCACTCAATTGAGCTTGAAATGCTGTATAGTTGACCATCCCTTGAATATCAGCTTCGGTTAGTACTAATTTATTGGTGGCATCATGTGCTAATACATTGACGTGACGATTCATGACTTGTATTAGTTTGGGTTGTTGCTCCGTAGGTATATTCATAGAGGCGAAATATAACGCAGAAAATAACTCTTGTCGAGCCGTCCCTATTTGAGCGACATCAGAAAGCGTATAAAGTTGCTTCATTGCATTACTAATCTGCTCAATCTCCCCTAAAAATGCCGTAGGCGATTGCTCAAATTCGGGAATAGAAGCTCGTTCTAGTTCGTTAACTTCACTTGAAGACAAGCGTTTGGCTAATATAAATTCTACCAATGCTACCCCTACTTGAATATGAGATTTTTTCAAGGTATGTCCTTGACTGCTCGTAATCGGGCCATCAAATTCAGGTTTCTCCCAGGGAATATTGACATGAGTATTGGTCGGTGCGGTCTGTGGTTGTACATTAGGTTGCACATTAGATTGCTGCTTTACATAAATCACTTGATAGCCATACGGATCTTGTAAGTTGATTTGATTCGCATCAACGCCTAATATTGTATAAGTCATCATCGCTTGCCCGTAGGCATTCATAAAATATAGAATATTATTCGCATCATAAGTGTATTTACCCGAAGATTGCCCCGTTGGACTTTTAGCGGTAAATGTCCAATCTGCATTCATGACCAATGTAGAATTTTGAGCAGCATAGTGCCATGTACCGACAAGCGGATTCGTTTGTGCAGACATATTGATAGAACTTAATAAAAGTGTAGCTAGAATAAAAGAAAGTGTTGTTTTCATGGTTCTATTATTTAAAAGTATTGAATGTCAATTAATGGTGAAATTTCCTAGGGGGTAACTGAACAATCAAAATTGTTTACTTTTAAAAAATAAAAAAGGTTGCGGTGAGGTATAATTCTTTATTACCCGAAGTCAAAATTTGTGATTTGTGATTTGAAGTTTAAATCAAGGAATCAACAACGCCTCAAACTCTTCCTCCGTACCATAAAATACATTCATATCTACATTTCCTTTTACCCCATTGATTCTACCTCTATCGGTATATTGCCAAAAGTGCCATTTAGCATTGCCTGCTAGTTTAGGATTTTTACGAGTATAAGCCGCTATCCAAACCAAATAATCATCAAATTTACCATGGATATAGGTTTTATACCAATAGCGATTACAATAGATAATGGGCTTGACGCCATAATGAGCCTCTACAATTTCAAGCCAATTTTTAATCCCTTTTTGAATGATTTTTTTATCTCGTTTATCAGTCACCTCCACATCTAGTACAGGAGGTAAATCCCCCGAAACCAATTGAACGTGGCGGATAAAATTTTTGGCTTGTTTTTCAGAATGAATGGAAGGACGATAAAAATGATACGCTCCTCTAGCAATACCATTTTTTCCTGCTTCTCTCCAGTTTTTACGTAAAAATCGGTCTTTAAAATCATTTCGTTCTGTAGCCTTCATAAATACAAATCGAAAGCTATCTCTCGCTACAGCTCCCCAATCAATCTCTCGCTGATAATGTGAAACATCTAAGCCGTGTATGTCATATCCCTCTAAGCGAGGCGATAGGTATTCTTCAACAGCAGCTTCATATTGAAAATAGACGAATGCAATGCCCGCAATGGCAATGATCATCATATAAGTTGACTTATTCCCTTCAAACCCCGTTTTATATCTTCTGCTCATTCCTTTTTAGTTTTTGACTCCCGATAGCTATCGGGACGACCTTCGACAATCGACTTTCGAGATAGTACGTTATTTAAAATAGTATGAGAAGCACATAAAAGCTCTAAACTTTTACTTTAATTTTATTTTGATTCGATTGTCGAACGTCAACAGTCAATTGTCAAAATAGAAAGCTGAATAAAATCTTCAATAGCTTTTCGACAAGCCTCAGGCGATTCAAACATTCCCGAATGTCCAACTTTATCCAAAATACAAACTTGACTGACCGCAGGCATATAGCTCATTTTTAAGCTATTTTGATACGGTACAGAAGCATCTTCTTTGCCAATAATAAATAATACAGGGCAAGTGACCTGCTGTAAAAAAGCAACTTGGTCAGCTCGATTTTTCATCGCTTTTAAAGCCGTTGTTACCCCTATTTGAGGATACGAGGCAGCTCGTTGAATAGCTATTTCCATCAATTTAGGATGACTATCGGCAAAGTGCGGAGCAAATAACTTTGGTATCATTTGTTTGACAAACGGCAATGTACCATGAGCTTTAATAAAATCAATCGCTTTTTGACGATTTGCTTTTCTTTCTGTATCATCTTCAAATGGATGTGAATGAAATAAACCCAACCCTAAGACTTTATTTGGGTATTTTTTAGCAAAAGCTAAGGTGGCATAGCCTCCCATAGAATGCCCTATAACAATAGCTTTTTCAATATTTAATGCTTGTAAAACCGTAGCCACTGCATCTGCAAAATCTTCAATGGTTGCATTTGGAATGGTAGCAGATTGACCAAAACCAGGTAGGTCGATAGTGATAATTTTGTATTGAGCAATTAAAGGTGGAATAAAATTATCCCAAATCGTTAGGTCTTCACAAAAGCCATGAAGCAAAACAACAGGCGTACCTTCGCCTAATACTTGATAATGTGCAGTCGTCGTGGACATTTTTGAACGTTAAAGGTTTAACTATAAAATTAAGGCTATATGATTAATCTTCATAGTATTTTCTCGCAGTAAACGAAAGAAATTGATTAGTAGCCTACTTACAACTAAGTAGATGGAAATAGTGTCCAAAATTAGATGGATAACCAAAACTATTATGACATACTTTATCACACGACCGTACAAAATAAATATCTCACAATTATTTACCTCCTTTTCGTTTCAAAAAATCAGCAAGGATAAATCTTCGAAAGGCTAAAAATTCAGTCGTTGGCTTAGTATTATCTTCTTGAAAATCTTCTATCAGACCTGTCAGTTTACCTAAATCGCTTGTCTTTTTCGTCAAAAAAAATCGTAATAACCTATCATTATACTTTTTATCAAAATCATCATAAACTCGTTTTCGTTTTTCTACCAATCGTGGTCGATTGAGTTTACAAGTATTGATGGTGTATTGTGTTCGCCTATCATTAGAGGATATAGTTCCATCCGTTTTAAAGTGAAGTAATTGTTCTACATCCTCTTGCTCAGGATGAATAAATAATGGCTCTTCCTCTTCTTGATATATCACACTTAGCCGATGAATCCGCTTTAAATCTTCCGCTTTGAATTTTGCTTTACTTTGTAGCGTTTCAAACTTATCCAATTTATGGGTATTACAATTGGGACAGATATACAACAAATTATCCCAAGAATACGCCAACCAAAAATAAATACTTTTGGGTCGAAAATGCTCTACATGAAAGGCTTCAACACTTTGCTCACAAAAAGCACATTTACCATGATAGATTTTATTTAAGGCGTCTTTGATGTCCTTTATTTTATATCTACTGTTGTAAACCTGTTCATAGATATATGCACCTTGCTCTATCAATTCGTTTCTGCGTTCTTTTGTAAGCTCAGAAGTCAAGGACTTAGGTACGGTTTTGAGGTCTTTCTCTATCTTAATCATTGGATAAGGTTAATTCAATTTGGTTCAATTCATTGGCAATTATGTCTTCAATTTCTTTATCGGTCACATTTTGCTTTTCCGCTATTTTCGCTTTGATGGCTTGATGAATTTTTGAAAATAAATAATCTTCACTCGTATCCAACTCATCTTGAGTTTCATCATACGCTGCCTGTCTTGCACTAGGCAATCCAAATAAAAATGGGGCAGTCACAATTCCATTTAACATCAAGTGGGCGATGGATTTATTTTCAACAGGTTGACCAATTTTAGTGACGCCATCTTCTTTATATAATTTGTAAAAAACAGCATCCCGTGACGCTCCCATAACTTCAATTGGACTATGCGTGGTAAACATAAATTGAATATTGGGAAACCACGTTCTCATTTTTTTCATTAAGCTATACTGCCAAGTTGGGTGTAAAAACATGCCAATTTCATCAACCAATACAATACCAGTAAAATCACGTGTAGAAGTAGCATAAGGTTGTTTTTCTGCAAATCGAATCGTCATATCACAAATCCAAATAATCAAAGTCTTAAATCCATCTGATAATTGCCCAAAAGACTTTGGAATGCCTTTTTCATAAAAACTTACCTTATCGGGCGACACTTCTATATTGGTTATATCTTGTAATATGTCTTTAATAATTCCCTTTGCTGCTGCTAAACTAATTCCGTCCATTTCATTTCGAGCCTCTTTATAATCGAGATATTTTAACCATTGCTCGGGACTATTTAAATATTGCTCATGGCTAAAGAGCGTTAAAAATCCCGTTTCGTCTTTTTGTTCGCTGTCGTTCCTAAAGCGATTGACACCGTAGGCTAGAATGTTTTTGTAAATACCCTCTGCTTTGGGTTTTTGGGTATAGCTATGTTTAACCCCATTTGCCAATTCAGACTTTAATTCTAGTTTACTATTCGGATTTTCCTTTACTGTATTTAAAATATCTCCTTCATTCGGATTACCCCGAATGGCTAATAAGATGGCCTGTAAGAGTTTGGTTTTTCCTACGCCATTTTTGCCTAGAAAATAGATTTCTTTTTTCTCCTGTAATTGAGGGAGTTGGATGTTTTTTATGGTGAAGTAGTTTTTGAGATTTAGGGATTTTAAAGGATGAATTTCTTGTGGTTTTTGAATTTCATTTGATTTAAGAGATTTAGTATCTCGTCCTAAAAAATCTAAGAGGATATTTACATCTGATAGTTTTTTCAGGAAAATAGGTCTGATTTTTTCACTATCAAAATGAGATGAAATATATCTAATGTTTCCTTCATCAAATAATGTAACTATGATAATAGTCTTATCAATTGATAAATGACTGATCATTTCATAATAT
>CAYLSF010000363.1:0-6789 GCA_964385675.1 uncultured Saprospiraceae bacterium | reverse complement strand
ATTAAGCCTTTCAACCAAACCAAATATTAGATGCCAAATTTAGACAAAATAAGTAATTCACTAGTAGAGTTTTTCTATTACGGGAGCAGGAAACACCCGACAAAATTTTCTTGCGTCAGCCCAAAGGTGACGAATGGCATACTTTAACTTTTGCTCAGGCAGGGCAACAGGCTCGAAGGATGACAACAGTCCTGCGTGATTGAGTCTTTCCTTCAAGCATCTAAATAAAACCAACAATATGAAAAGAATAAATTGTCTAATACAAAAGCATAAATTCTCTAAAGACGAAATCCGACAGATAGAAGCTGGATTTAGAGAAATGTATAAAAAGCATTACAGTGATGATAAACTAACTGTTTTTTGGATGATTTTTCCAAAAGGTTCTGCCTTTGCTGAACGCAAACCTTCCAATGGTACGCTTATTTTAATAGAAGTAGAGGAAGACATTACAAAGGCTAAACGAGAAGAATTGATGCACGTTTACTCTAAGTTTTTGTTAGAAAACTATAAGGTATCTCCGTTGGATACAGTCATTACAGTAGCCAATAAATCATGGGTAGATAGCTTTTTTGCAGCACAACAAAAAAGAATACATCCTATGTATCGTCCGTGGATACAATTTAAAACGATGTTCACTGCCATCACATCAAAATTAACAAACGGTTTCCTTCGATTACGAGTAAAGTATTAAAAGTAATTTTGAATTTTGAATGATGAATTTTGAATAAAAAGTGTACTCATCATTCAAAATTCAATCATTCATCATTCAAAATTAATAACCATGCCACTATATAGTCTTACTTCTAAAAAGTATCTCTCTGCTACAAATAAGCAATAATTAGCAGATTTATTCACAGATGCACATTGTAGTATTATGATTGCACCTGAACAGTTTGTTCATGTGGTCTTTTTTGAAGGCATTCCGATTATGAAAAATAAGAGTCTTTATATTCATGCCAATGTTCGATTGGGAAGATCACAAGAACAAATAGATAAAGTCTGTGAGGCTTTTATGAAAGGATGTGCTAAAATTCTACAAATCAGCGAAGAGAAAATCCATATCAACTTGATGGAAATAGATGGAAAATGGGCAATGGAAGGCGGTTTTGTGATGCCTAGTCCAGGCGAGGAAGATGAATGGATGGAAAAAGTAACTAAAGCATTGGCAGAGCGAGAAAATGCTTTGGCTGAATAATAAAGGCAAGAATATATATTCTGACTTTGTTAAAAGTCAAACAAGAAATTGTAATAAATATTATTGAAAAAAACTACTTCGTTTGGTAGTACCTTTTACAAGTACTACTGCAAACGATGGGTAGAAATTTATACCATTTTTTAAAGAAATAGAAATGACGAAAAAAAGAAATTATTGGGGCTGGGGCTATGATGATTTTCAAATTCCACAAGAAAACCTTGACCATTTCATAATGATGATGAAGAATTTTCTTCAAGTCAAAGAATTCGACGCTTACGAACCCAAAGCGGTGGAAGATTTAGAATTGAGAACACCGAGGTTTGAGTTATCAGCGGAATTAGAAGAGATGTGTTCTTCCTCTAATTATGAGAGAGCTAGGCACTCTTATGGTAGGTCATATAGAGATATATTAAGAGGTGTGCAAGGGCATTTCCCTAATCCGCCAGATTATGTCGCTTTTCCAAAAACAGAAGAAGACATTGTGAAATTGATGGATTTTGCTGCTGAAAATGACGTAGCAATTGTTCCAGTAGGTGGTGGTAGTAGTGTTTGCGGTGGTATCGAACCCACTGAAAATAACCGCTATGCAGGTGTGATTTCGGTCAATATGATGCACTTCAATAAAATATTGGAAATTGACAAAGCTTCTCGTTCAGCACATATACAAGGTGGTATGTATGGGCCAGCTTTAGAAGCAGCATTAAAACCACACGGCTTGACTTTACGCCATTTTCCACAAAGTTTTGAATTTTCTACGCTTGGAGGTTGGGTAGCTACTCGTGCAGGCGGTCACTTTGCGACACTTTACACACATATCGACGAATTTGTACAAAGTGTCAATATGATTACGCCATCAGGCAAATTAGAATCAAGAAGACTGCCAGGTTCGGGAGCGGGCCCAAGTGAGGAACGATTTTATACAGGTTCAGAAGGTATCATGGGTATTATTACCTCCGCTTGGATGCGCTTACAGGATATTCCTAAGTACAAAAAAACAGTTACAGTCACTTTTCCAACCTTTGAAGCAGGTGCAGAAGCAGTAAGAGCTTTATCACAGTCTGGCCTAAATCCTTCTAATGCCAGATTGGTAGATGCGACAGAATCGTTCATCAATGGTTTAGGTAACGGTAAATCTGCGGTATTGATTGTAGGTTTTGAATCGCACCAACGAGATATGACACATTGGATGAGAGAAGCCTTAGCATTATGCAAGGAACATGGCGGACAATGGGATGAAAAACGCTTGACGGCTACTGCTCGTAGTGAAAAAGGTGATGCTTGGAAAAAGTCATTCTTATTAATGACCTATTTACAAAACGAATTGATACGATTGGGAATAGTCGGAGAAACCTTTGAAACGGCGGTTACTTGGGATCAGTTTCCGAACTTTTATAAAGAAGTTAAAAAAGCAGCACAACAAGCCATTAATAAGTATTGTGGCGTAGGAACAGTTACCTGTCGTTTTACTCATGTCTATCCTGATGGGCCTGCACCTTATTTTTCTATCATTGCAAGAGGAGAAAAAGGGAAGCAATTGGAACAATGGGATAGTATCAAAAGGGAAGTTTCGCAGGCAATTATCGACCACGGTGGTACGATTACACATCACCATGCTGTTGGTAAAGACCATCGTCCATACTATACACAGCAGCACACCGAAATTTTCGGAACGATGCTAAAAGCTGCAAAGCAATCGGTTGACCCGAAATGGATTATGAACCCAGGTGTATTGCTAGAAGAGTAAACCTCTAATTTTGATCCCGATAACTATCGGGATTGGACGATGAATTTTGAATAGGCTTATACAAGTCCAAGAAATTTCCTCATTCAAAATTCACTTATTCAAAATTAATCAAATGAAAGATTTCAACAATAAAACCGTCTGGATAACAGGCGCATCTAGCGGTATTGGTAAAGAACTTGCCATTCAGATGGCAAAAGCAGGAGCAAAAATTATTCTTTCTGCCAGAAGCGTTGATAAACTAAATACCGTTAACGATAGCTTACACGGTAGCGAGCATTTAGTCTATCCAATGGATTTATTAAACGTAGATGCCATACCTAATGCCGTTACAGAGGTCATCGCTAAAATGGGTACGATAGATATTTTGGTCAATAATGCGGGTATATCTCAACGGTCTTTAGCCAAAAATACTTCGATTGATGTGGATAGAAAAATCATGGAATTGGACTATTTCGCTATTGTCGCATTAACCAAGTCTGTGTTGCCCTATATGACGGAAAGACAAAGTGGACTAATTATATCTATTAGTAGTGTAGCCGGCAAAATCGGTGCACCGATGAGATCAGCTTATTGTGCGGCTAAACACGCCATGATTGGATTTATGGATGCTTTGCGAGCAGAAGTACACGCTGATAATGTTAAAGTCATGATTGTTGCACCAGGTTCTGTCCAAACAGATATTTCCGTTAACGCACTGAATGGGAAGGGAGAAAAACACAACATAGTTGACCCGCTCATTTCACAAGGCTTCACCGTAGAGGAATGTGTAAAAAGAATAATCAAAGGCATCAAAAATGAGACGCCAGAGTTGTTGATAGCCAAAGGCAAAGAAAAAATGGTAGTCTATCTCAGACGCTTTTACCCGACGCTATTATTTAAGATGATGACAAGATTGCAAGCAACTTAGATAACGGTGTTAGGTTCGTAATCCAATATGATATTAAGAACATCTGAATACACTTCATTGTCAAATCAAAAATG
This sequence comes from uncultured Saprospiraceae bacterium, assembly GCA_964385675.1. Taxonomy (GTDB): domain Bacteria; phylum Bacteroidota; class Bacteroidia; order Chitinophagales; family Saprospiraceae; genus CAYLSF01. The sequence goes on along the minus strand of CAYLSF010000363.1, from coordinate 2,869 downwards.
GATAAAAAACAAGATTTATGTCCGCAACAAAGAATATCGAAACAAGTAGTAGCGAAATTAGAAGCAGCTTTGAAGCACTAAAAAGCAACCAATACGCTTTGGGAAACACTACTGCTTCTCAAAGAAAAGCAAAGCTAAATAAGCTACACAAAACCATATTGGAGTATCGTCCTAAGATAAAGGAAGCTTGCTATAAGGATTATAAAAAACATCCGAGTGAGGTAGATTTATTTGAAATTTATGCCATCACAGGTGAGTTAAAATATACAAAAGCACGATTGAAAAGATGGATGTCGCCTCGACGTGTTGGCACTCCATTAGCCCAGCTTGGTTCTAGTTCTTATGTCAAATACGAACCCAAAGGAGTAGTTTTGATTATTTCTCCGTGGAATTTGCCGTTTAATCTGACATTTGGACCATTGGTCAGCGCCGTTGCAGCAGGCAATGCTGTTATGGTCAAACCATCAGAACACACACCTCATTCAAGTGCTTTGATAAAGGAAATTATAGAGAAAGTATTTGATAAAAATGAAGTGACCGTGGCGGAAGGCGGTGTTGCAACAGCACAAGAAGTCTTAAAACTACCATTCAACCATATCTTTTTCACAGGTGCTCCGAGTATTGGAAAAATTGTAATGGCTGCTGCTGCTAAGCATTTAACTTCGGTCACATTGGAATTAGGAGGCAAATCTCCAACTATCGTGGACAAAACAGCCAACCTTGAATTAAGATTTGTCAAGAATATTTTTAAAATAATTCAAAAGCTCATCAATATTAGAGCTAGGCGGTGTTTCTAATCCAGTTTTTTTACTTCTCAAAATATAAGTAGGAGGATATTTGTATTTAGTTTCTTTGCTTAAAGTATGCCTTAAATCTTGTAATAGAAGAATATCATCATTCTTATTTACTTGATGAAATTTCCTATAATTCTTCATATCAAGAATTAGATTAGGAAGCCTATCTATTGATAGGTCACTTGCTTCTAAATAGGTTTTAGCTCTTTGTTCTATTTCTTCATCTGTTGAGGTTATTGAAGCCTCTTTTAGATTAGTTTGACTATTTTTTCGAATAAACTCAAAAGCATCATTTACGTACGAATTATACCTTTGAATACCTGTTTCTTCTTCTATTTGAGCTATTCGATGGAGTAATTCCTGCTCACTTACCTGTCCTAATTGAGCATTGTAAGTGTTTTTATATAACCTTTGAATATCAAGAGCATAGTTTAGACTTTGATGTGCTTCTGTAAATCTCTGTTTTTTTATGAAAGTGTTGTGAGCAACATACAAACTATTGATATATCCTAAATAATCAGATTTCAAATCTTCTGATAGAGAAAAATTCTGATTAACAAAACTTAAATTCATATTTTGGCTAAAAAAGAATTTTCCTCGAATAAGAAGAATTTCGGCTTTCAGTACTTCATTATTTTCTTTTTGAGCAACTAAAAAAATTAGCCTAAGAATGTCTTCACTTAAATTCTTCAGTGTCAAATAACGTTCTAATATTTCCTTTTTCTGACTATAGGATAGCTCATTATTGATGGCTTCTCTAAGTTTATGATTAACTAGATTGGAAATAAGAAAAGCACTTGAGTAACTTAAAATATTATCGCAATGCTGAACAACTAATAGGTTTCTAGCTTTTCTATCAAAATCTTCCTTTAGAATTTTTTCTAAGAATTGAATTAATTTGTTTTCAAGTTCTACGGTATATTTTTTACTAATGATAGCATTGGAAATCTCCATTTGGAACAAGTTTATTTCCACACTAATAGCATGCAGATGAGATTTTACCTTTAGTTTAACTTCATCTAAACTTCTACAATATTCGTCGAATGATATATCTCCTAGTAAAAAGTCAACTTTAGGTGATAACAGTATTAGTATCTCTTTTTCATGTTCAGAGTATTTGGATAAAAATCTATTACAACGAGTAATATAATGACTTGCTTCTATCGCATCACCTGTTTCGCAATAAGTAATAGCTGCCCAAAGACATAATTGATGAGAACTTCTGATTTCGGATGTCGTGAGAGAAGAGATGATTTGGGATAGAAGATTAAAATCTTGTTCATTAATCAGCGATGCGCCATATTTTTCTAAATCAGTTAAAAATTGTTCCCTGTCAAACTGAGGATGAATAGGTGTAGGAATATCATATCGCTTTCCATGTTGTTGTATTAATAAAACATGGTTTTCAAAACGTCTTTTGAATTTGTTATATACACTAACTAATACTTTTTTGTCTAGTTTGTTGTTTATTGGGAAGTGAATATTAATATCGTCTTGAAGTTTCCATTTGTCATCCTTTCTCTTTAACTGAATTCTATTGATGATTTCTTCGATGTAATCAAAGTATAATTCGCCTGTATTTTCTTCATATAAAACAATTAAACCTAGACCTGGTAGTCTTTTAGCCAAATAACCCAAGCGAGATGTTTTGAAAGTCAATGAAACATATTCAATACCTTTTATCCTTATTCTTTTTATTTCCTCAGTACTTTTTATCTGAATGGCAAATCTTTTATGAGTAACTGAACTGTTATTATCAATGAGTTCTACGTCTAAATCGACACCATAATCAGGCGTCTCCTCACGAGATAGAAACTTATTTTTTTTGCTAAATAAACCTCTGACTGCCAAAACTGATTCTTCACTTCTTTTGGCGTTAGCATCAACTATTGGGTTATCGTTAAAAGCCATTAATACGATTTGAATTTCAAAATATTTAAGATATATCTTAATATATCTAGGATATTTATATTTAATATTATTTTTTAAAATTACAAAAGAATTTATATATCTTTCCCTAAATAATAATATAACAATATTATAATAATATTTAGTATAAGGTATCACAACATATT
>CAYLSF010000362.1:0-6806 GCA_964385675.1 uncultured Saprospiraceae bacterium | reverse complement strand
AATACATTTTTTGAAGTAAGATACTTTAGTACGACACTATTTTTACTAGCTTTTATATTTAACCTAAGTATAGCACAAGTAGAAATCAATCCAGAATATTTACCTGAGAATATTGACCGGCGACAAATCGAGGAACTTGCCAATCAATCATATCAATCTACGATTGATGCTTTGTCTAAACTCAATGAATTTGAGCAGGAGATTGACGAAAAACTACGCACCTTTGAAGAAGAGTATAAAACTCAATTTGAAGTAGCCCAAAGACTATTTGAAGAAAAGCCAGAAATGTGGCAAAGTTATCAGGAAGACATAAAGAGGTTAACAGAAGAACAACCGTCTGCCGAAATGCTAGAAGAAATGAAAGCTCAAATGATTGAAAAGTATGAGTCTTATTTCAGAGAAATAGCCGAACGGGCTGAAATTCCACTGAGTCAATTAGATGAATTAGCGGTTACTATTACTAATGACCATAAAACAGCTTTCAGAACAGTAGAAGTCAGAAATGGTAGAATCAAAACTATTCCCACTCGCCTAAAAGCTACCTTCAATCCTGTTTTTGGATTTGTGATAACCAAAATACCTTCAAAAATACCAACCACAAAGGGAGAAGGTAAATCACCTAACGAAAGTACTACGCCTAATCCTCCTAAACGAGAAGTATTTGAATTTAAACCTCCTTTTGCAATAACAGGCACAATAAAAAACTTGAGTGGTACAGGTAACTGTTCTAGAATTTTGAGTTCTACTCACTCTGTTTATGCAAGCGCACTTGCTGGTGATGCGAATATTACGATGTTCAAAGGCAATGCAATTAAAGTCCCCGCTGGTGTTAAAAATGTAAAAATCAATGTTGTCTTTTCCGTAGAAGATTATGGCTTAGCCGATGTTATCCTAGGATATTCAAAAAGCAGAACAAGTCGAAATGTTACTGTAACAGGACCTAATTTAAATATAGTCAGAAAAAATCCAATTGGATATTGCCGAGCTATAGGATGGTGGCGTTCAGTCTATGCTGCAGACTTAGCGTATGGACATGCAGTCACCTTTAAACCTAATCCTAATGGTGGTGATTATTGCATTTCTATATCAAGTAATGCTACAACTGAAATAAAAGGTGCAGCAGGTAAATCCGAAGCCAAAGTAAAAAATAAGATTGACAAGATTTATGTAGTCTTTGAGCGATAAAAATACTACACTTTTCGAAAGTTGATTTTGTTAAAAAATTGCATTTCTAGTTTTTTATTTAGAACTTGAAATATCGACGTATTTAGAAACGATTTTGAATGATTATAAGTTAATGAATTATAGGTTCGTCAATTAGACTTACATTTTTATCTATCATAATTTAACTTCATTATTCAAAATTGGATATTGACCAATTAATCATCAAATCATAACATTCCATGAAAAATCAACTTTCCATTTTAGTCCTGTGCTTGTTATTAGTCGTTGCATGTGATGAAACACCTACCAACAATACATCACCAGATAATGCTAATACGACTACCCTTGCAGATGGACTTGAACTATCTACACCTATTCAATTCAAGAATCTTCAACTCTGGTTGGTCAAAGGAGACGATCAATATGAGGGGGAAATCAAGACATTAGAAGAAGCCATGGATGAGCGTACTTTTATTGTATATGAAACGGGTTCTGTTAATGAACTGACTCTACGTAATAAAAGTGAAGCGATGGTTTTTATACAGTCAGGCGACATTGTGAAAGGTGGGAAACAAGACCGTGTATTAGAGCAGGATGCTATTTTAGCTGCTCGTTCTCGTAAGTACAAAATTGGTAGTTTCTGCGTAGAGCAAAGTCGTTGGTCTCAGCGAGGCAATGAAGCATTGTATGCCTTTGGTTCTTCTAAAAAAATGATTTCTAACTTAGAATTGAAAGTGGCTTCTCGTTATCATAAAAATCAATCTTCCGTTTGGAGTGGTGTAGCTAAACAACAAACTCAATTGAATAACAATCTATCTTTTATGATGGATAAGCAAATTGATGTTACGAGTAATGCTTCTAACACAAGTTTACAATTAGCCTTAGAAAACAAAGATTTGAAAAATCAAATTGAGCGTTTTAAGAAAGTGATTAATCCAGAAATAGAGGAAACTGATGATGCTATTGGTTTAGTTGTGGCTATCAATGGTGAGGTCAATAGTGCAGAAATATATGCTCAAAAAGCATTATTCAAAAAAATGTTACCGAAGCTTTTAGAAAGCTACATCACCGAAGCCATTTCTAAATATAAGCAAACAGCCAATACTAAAGAATTAACAGAAAGCAAAGCCATTTCCTTCTTAAACAAAGCCAAAGGCATGGGCAAAACCAAAGTACAAGAAGCAGGTTTAGCTAAAATCAAATATAAAGATTTCACCAATCAGTTATACGCTGAAACAATCGTAAAAGTAGAGGACAAATGGCAATGGATTCATAAAAGTCATTTATTCAAGTCCAAAGCAGATGCTGTTCCAAATCGCATGGAGCAAGATGTGATTAATATGAATAATATTGTTCCTCAGCAGAATAGTGGTTTCTAGTTATCGGTTATCGGTTATCGGTTATCGGTTAAGAAATATAGAAGAGCGTTGTTTTCATTAGGAAGACGACGCTTTTTTAATTCTTCTATGTCAAAAATATATGCATGAAACGATTTGATTTTGGGTATCAGTTCAAACAATACATGAACCAATATTACTTTTCCCCTTACCCTGAAATAATGCATCAATGGTCAGAAGATGAGCTGGTTATCTTTCATCCTGTAGATAATTCTAAGCAAGTTAGATTTAAATTCGATAATAAATCCATCACCGTTTTTCTTAACAATACAGAAAAAGTATTTTATAGAAATCTATTTAAAAAATTCTACTACACATTTGGTGAGATTAATTTTTATTGGTTTGATAATTTTATATCAGAGGAAGATTCCATGCGAAAACCCAAAGTTTATCCTAATGAATTTCTAGTATCTACTTGTGAGCATTCAACAGGTCATGTATTGACTACAAATGGTAACAAATTTATAGGATGGGGAGATTCCTATATAAAGTTTGAAAACTTAAAAGCTGCACAAGCCTATTGTGATCGATTGCATGAAAAAGGAATAGAATATTACATTTATAATTATAAGGATGAATTTATCGCTAGTAATGTTAATTTGTTGTAAGCATTAAAAGTTGTCCGGCATTTCTAAAATGCCAGACAACTCAATAGCATTATTCAAACTGAGCATTGACCGCTATAATAGCTGCTTCTCTATCTTTTAGCTTCTTTCGAGAAGCATTATAAGTTTTTAGAATTTCAGGATAATCTTTCAGAAAGTTAGTCATATCTGCTTTTCTCAATACTTTCACTAAACCTGTTTCAGTATCTAAAATGACGCTTTTAGTAGAAGTAGAAATAGCTGCACCAACTAAACCAAATGCCATACCCGCAGCAGGATCTGAAAATCTATCCTCAAAATAAATATATCGACCTAAATGCTTAGAACGAATAAAATAAGAGCCATAGGAATATCGAGTAGCATTGATATAAACATGCGCACCATCAGAGAAATACATCACTCGTTTTTTCGTTTTACGTTTACCCTCATACACTTGAAATTTCAAAAATCGTTTGTTCGCTTTATTGGTACGAATATGATAATCTACATTTGGAATAGACTCACTTTTCGCCATTTTACCGAAACTAGCATAAATACCTTCAGCTGGGACAGCTTTAAAGTCGTAGGTAAACGTTTCCTCTTCTTCTATCAATTCTCCTGCTTTATTTTTCCAATCAGATTCTACAAACCCCTTTACACATTTCGCTAATCCTTCCAAAATTCGGTCATCATGTTTCTTCGTTACGTCCATTCCGCCTTTTTGAATTTCTGCATCAAAAAAACCTAAGGAATAAAACTGCCCTTCTTGCTCTCTAGCAAATTCAATAGCTATTCTACAAAACCCCTTTTCTGAAAAAGCAGTCGTTTTTTCTGATACATTTAACTCATGGAAAATCAAAACCAACGCTTCTTTATCCTCGCTTTTAGGTAAGAGTTTATCCATTGTTCTTTGCATATAAGGTTCAAAGCCATCAGGAAAAATCGCTTTAGCGGGTGTATTCATCATTCCTTTTTGTGCAAAACCAATATTGGTTTTCACCAACCTTTTGTCAATAATTTTAGCACAAGTAAAATCTGCTTTTAACGTCTTTTTAGGCTTGAGTTTCACAATATAAGTTGCCTCTTGTGCTTGTGTAGCATAGCTTAATAAGCCCACAACAAATACAGTCATCAAATACTTCATTGCTCTTTTTATGATTTAGGTTTTAAAATAAAAATCTCTGCAAAGGACGGTTCAAACTGCCAATAATGCAATAGTCCATTTCGCCTTAATTTTTTTTAACACATAATGGTAGGGTAAAACCTAGTAAGGTCGTTTCAATAGTAGAACAAACAAAAATCAGAACAAATGACCAATTACAATTTCTTTAAAACCGATACGATGATAAAGTCTATCATGCTACTTACAGTTATGTTATTATCAGCTTGCAATTCAGACGAACAATCAGAGGAAACCGCTGAGAAAGGTTTCGTAAATTTAATAGATGAAAATAGAATGACATTAGTCCTTTCTGTCCCTTCTGTTAATAATGACTATTATCAAGATGTACATCAGCAAATAGTAGATTTCCATATTGCTTACGCTAAAGCAGTTATGCATCATGATAATATAGTCGTTGTCGCAGATGCTGCTACGATGCCATTGCTAGAAGGTCAACTACCTAATGATATTTTATTAGAAGAAAATATTGACGATATATGGATGAGAGATTTTACCACAGTTATTCCGAGCAATCCAATTCAATTTAACTATCGTCCTTCTTATTTTGAAAATATGAGTGATGCTACATTTATTCAAAATCAATTTAGACAGTTCAGTAATCGCTACAATGTGCAATATCGAACCACTAATTTGATTTTAGATGGCGGAAATATTGTAGATAATAATAACAATATGGCGATTACGACAACTCGTTTTTTAGAAGATAATAATTTGACACATGATCAAGGTGTTGCTGCTTTGCAAAATGAACTACAACTAGATTATGTCGCTATCATTCCTTATGATGATGCAGTCATGGGACACGCTGATGGCATGGTGATGTTTGCAGATGATAATACTGTCTTGGTAAATATTTATGATGAACCATTTAGGACTAAAGTCTTGGACTCTTTAGCCAATCAATTACCTGAAGATATAACGATTGTTGAAGTGCCTGCTGAATTTGATAATAGCATTTGGGATGTTTTTGCTTCGGCTTGTGGTGTTAATTTAAATTCAGTGGTTACGCATAATCATATTTATACACCCGTTTTTGACAATAATACGGATAATCAAGCCATCAATATTATTCAACAAAATACATCTAAAACGGTGCATACTATTCCTGCTAAAAATGTCTGTTTTATGGGAGGAAGTGTTCGATGTTTGGCATGGCAGATTGAAGGCGAAAACGCTAGGAAAATAATTGAAGCTGCTCAATTGTGATACATAAAAAGCCACAGATTAAATGGATTTCATTTGAGTAATCTGTGATAATTTGTGGCACTCTCTTTATTTAAACTTCTTGTTTTAACCCTTCCAACAAAACCTCTAATTCCTCTTTAGGTTTTCCATATAATTTTGGAATATACCATTTGTAGATAAACCAAAACATTCCGCCTAAAGATGCAACACTTATTAAAATAATCATTACTGCAGCCGTTAAAGATAAATCCTCTGATTCACCCAAATTAGGATTATTCATTCCCGCAAATAATCCAAATAAAAATCCAATTGGTGCAAGAATGTAAGCTAACCATTTCAGCCGTTGAATAAAACCATTGAGCACATTAATATAAGAAGTTAAGCACTCCACCATATTTTGAGTCGGTGTAGCTTTTATCTTTCGTAACATATCTCTGTAAGGTATCCATGTAATCCCTAGGGTCAACACACACAGTCCCACAAACCAATAGAAAGACGACATGTTCCTTACGTAATATATCGCACCTATTAAAATGACAATACTTGCGACCCATTCCCAAAGCACTTTTTGATAAAGACTTTGTACAATACTATTTGATTTTTGGCGAGCCATTTTCACGACTTCGCTTTCAATAGAAGCATAATAGTCCTCCGCTTGTGTGGAAGTCTCTTTCCATATTTCATCTATATCAAACTCTTCCATGCTGCTCTTTTTTTAATAATTTTTGTAATCGTTCTCTAATCCGTTTTAGCTTTACCCCAACATGACTCGTCGTTAATCCAATGATGTGTGCAATCTCTTCATACTTCTTTCCCTCCAAATGCAATAAAATGATAGCCCGTTCTTCTCGTTTTAACAGGTTGATACATTTATAAAGTAATTCTAATTTAGCTTCCTTTTCTCGCATCGCTTCTATTGCCGCACCACCTTCATCGGCTATCTTATAATTCACCCTTTCCATTGGATTGGTTTTGGGTTTTCGACTTTGATTTCGAGTGTAGGTTAAAGCCGTATTTAAAGCCACCCGATAGATAAAAGTCGAAACCTTAGATTTTCCCTTAAAATTGGGCATAGACTTCCACAACTGAATTAACATCTCTTGGTACAAATCTTTAAAATCAGGCTCAATCGTCGTGTAAGAACGACCGATTTTATACAAGATACCATTATGCTCATCCACTATTTGTTTAAACCTATCTATCATGGTATAAATTTAGTAACCTTCCTTAATTTTTTATTACAAAATAAATTTTGATGGGTGTAGGGTTGGCAGACCATTATTTTAGCTTGCC
>CAYLSF010000361.1:0-6807 GCA_964385675.1 uncultured Saprospiraceae bacterium | reverse complement strand
TACGCCATTTAACGGACGTTGCTTAGTTTCAATCCCAAACTGGTTCAATTACAAGTTAGCAGAGTATAAGAAAGATGCTTCAGCAGAATAGTTTCAATCCCAAACTGGTTCAATTACAAGTCACACCTTAGGGTCAAATCATCAGCCGTTGCATTCTGTTTCAATCCCAAACTGGTTCAATTACAAGTTGGACAGCGTCAGCAGCACTTGTTCCCCATTGTAAGTTTCAATCCCAAACTGGTTCAATTACAAGATTCATTACTAATTATCAAACATAGAAATATATTTTTGTTTCAATCCCAAACTGGTTCAATTACAAGCCACGAAACAGTAACGACTATGACTCCAAACAGCTTTGTTTCAATCCCAAACTGGTTCAATTACAAGCAAGTTACTCCAACCGCCATGAATCATAATTTGGTAGTTTCAATCCCAAACTGGTTCAATTACAAGTTGAACAATATTCATATAATCCTATTCTGTCCGTTGGTTTCAATCCCAAACTGGTTCAATTACAAGATTGTCAAAAAAGATTGGTTTAAGTATTATACTACCGTTTCAATCCCAAACTGGTTCAATTACAAGAAATATTGGCAGAACAAACCGCATTATTCCAAATGAGTTTCAATCCCAAACTGGTTCAATTACAAGAATACTCCATAAATGCCCCTAAACGATTTGGAGACAGTTTCAATCCCAAACTGGTTCAATTACAAGTTCAATCGTTTTGATTTTCAAGGATGACGAAAAGTAGTTTCAATCCCAAACTGGTTCAATTACAAGATAAAGGTTCTCTTTTGAACAAATGACTAAACATAAGTTTCAATCCCAAACTGGTTCAATTACAAGAAAACGGAAGATGTGACGGTTAGAAATATGGGTGATACAGCCGAAAGTGTCGGCAAATTAATCCTATACGCGTTTCAATCCCAAACTGGTTCAATTACAAGCAAGTGTGGTTATCATGCAATGTACGTATGATGAGTTTCAATCCCAAACTGGTTCAATTACAAGTAAACTTTGCGACAAAAAATCAAAGCAAAAAATTTGTTTCAATCCCAAACTGGTTCAATTACAAGTGGTGTAATTGAGAGTAAAGTCAGTTTTATTAATGCGTTTCAATCCCAAACTGGTTCAATTACAAGTTGTCTATACGGATGAAATACCTAAATGCTTAGAACGTTTCAATCCCAAACTGGTTCAATTACAAGAAATCCAAGATTTGGAGGATTTAGAATAATACCTTGTTTCAATCCCAAACTGGTTCAATTACAAGAAATATAGTTTTGATGTTAATTTAGCGGTGTTGACTTGTTTCAATCCCAAACTGGTTCAATTACAAGACTACATAATCATGTACATTACCATAGGGGTATTCAGTTTCAATCCCAAACTGGTTCAATTACAAGATCAATTAGGGCGATATGGTTATATTAAATTACCTTGTTTCAATCCCAAACTGGTTCAATTACAAGTTAAGCGAAACGCCTTTTTTCGTATCTGCTTTTAGGGTTTCAATCCCAAACTGGTTCAATTACAAGACGGGATATATTTTGACAACCCTTTGCGATTTGCTGTTTCAATCCCAAACTGGTTCAATTACAAGCTGTATTAAAGTTCAACCACGGCTTTTCATTCTTTTGGTTTCAATCCCAAACTGGTTCAATTACAAGGAAGAAAAGATGAAGCGACTTCTAGAAATAATGGTAGTTTCAATCCCAAACTGGTTCAATTACAAGACGGCTCAAAATGTTGGTAAATTAATCTTATATGCGTTTCAATCCCAAACTGGTTCAATTACAAGCATAAAATCTTTTGACAAAAATGCTTTTCCATCAAGTTTCAATCCAAAAGCGGTATTAAACCATAACTAACTATAAATCAATTATTTAAATCAATAAAAACAATTGCAAGGTACAAATAGGAAACAAAAAACACCTAAAACCATTGTCACAAAGTATCAATAATCAAAAATAACTAAATATAACATCTTGACAAACTAATGACAAGATACAATAAGTAACACCCACAAAATAAAAGCCTTGTACCCGAAGATACAAGGCAAATCACCTAAAATAACTACATTGATAAAATGGAGTATGAGAATTACTTCTTTGGTTCGTCTTTGGTCTGCTGTTGCTTCTTACGCTCAATGTAGGCTAACTTCCTACAATTAGAGGTACAGTATTTTGCATCCTTACGCCTAACCCATCCTTGACTGCTACAATGAGAACATTTTATTAAATACTCGATATGCGATTTTTTAGTAGTTATGGTTATTGGAAATTCCTTTTCAATGTATTCAGGTATAAAATACTGATTCAATCCATAAACACCATGAATATGATCCTTATGCACCTTAGCATCATACAATGGATTCTTAACAGTTCTATATTCTAAATCATGGTATTTATGTTTAGTAGTGACCCTACGAGTTTTTAAAATTTCTGCCATTTTGAACGACCTTTTATTGACGAATAATTCTATATGTTAAGTCCTTATAAAACCTCAATAGTAGAAAATCCAACTTTTGAAGTATTAGTGAACCATTATCCGTCTAATATACACCATAATAGACATAGTAGTTTTAAGAATTAAATCCTTTATTTTCAGTCTCTTGTGGTTGGTTGTGCTTATCTATTTTTATTGATGAAAACCAAATAATGAAAATATATAGCTAAATAGGGGGTATAAAAGGGCATATAATAAGCTAGTCCAAATACCATTGATTTTGAATAGCAAAATCCGCAATATCAAACCCTGATTTTTTCTCGTTGTCGTTAGCGTATTTTTCCAATAAATCAGAACATCTAATATTAAGGTGAACACTTTTTAACCGTTCTGCTAGGTCTGACCATTTATTAAACTGCCCTAAGTCAGGATAGAGAATGACCTCACGATTATATAAAACCTGATAGACTTTAGCTTGATGCCATTTAACGCCATTACTACCGCCTGTCGCTAACCAAATATGAGAAGGGATTATTTGAGACATAATACAAGCCGTTTTTTCACTCTCCACAATAGCAATAGGTTTATTAGGATATTTAGTTAGTAGATGTTCCCCAAAAAAGCATTGAACTAAATTAAAAGATTCTATTTTTTTCTGATGTTTCAATACACTATGAAGCCAATTAATATAGTTCTTAGGGCGTTTTATTCGTTTTCCTGTGTTGGAGTTATACCGCATAATCTTTGCCGTTCTAATTCGATTTTTATAATCAAACTGCCAAAATATAACCCCGTCCTTATACAAACTATCTGCAATCCAAATATTATCAGTCGGTGTTAATTGATACGCTGATATTGCTTGTGCTGCTTTCATAGGAATACCACTTTTAGGAAGTCGCTCCCCTTCAATAAATAATTGAATCAGATATTGAAAAAAAGTACAATGACTAGCATCTAAATTCCAATAATAATCATAATGTGATTTAGGAATAAAACTAGGTGCTATATCTTGAATGACTGCCGTATCATTTTTGATAAAAACAGGATTAGGGCGTTTTGATGGATGCTTAGTAAAATAGTCCTTTGGTGGATAATGATATTGACAATTATTATCTCTATCACAGCGACCTACATGATCTGCATGAAAATAATCTTTAGTTTCATTATCTACATATCGAACAAAGGTCTTTTTGTGGCATTGTGGACAAATAAATTTTTTAGAGGATTTATCTAAACCATATCGAAATTGATTAGACACCATATAGAAGTTTAAAAAATAAAGTTTTTTTTAATCAACACTATTGACACTTTTAACACGAATTACAAGATTTTACCCTCAAATCGTGTCAAAAGTGTTGAAAGTGCTATCCTTAAAAAACATTTATTTTTGAGTTAAGAATTTAATGAGGTTTCAGCTAGATATACTTGAAGTCCTTTATTACTACGTTTTATATTAATTCCAATTCGTTCCAAGCGTTTTCTAAAATTCTTTTTATTTAAGGATTTATAACCATCATCAGAACAAAAAATACAATATTGATGATACAATTCTTTAAGACTTACTTTATCAGAAATGGATTTTGAATAATTGTATTCCTCTAAAAAAAGTTGTGCCGTATCAGATTCTTTTTCAAACTGTTCTAATATTTTATCCGATTTTTTACAGCTAGAAAACTTCTCTTTGTCCAGTAATCGATCTAAACCCTTCAATACCCAGTTGAAAACACCTGATAGTTCTGTACGAATAATCCGTTTTGATAGCGTTTTGTCCTGTTCTGCTTTAGGAATGGTAACTTCAAAAGGAATAATCAAAAACCGTCTAAAAAAAGCGTTGGTATGTTCTATATCTTTGGGTAACTCGTTACAATTAAAAATCAATCTTGCATAGTCTTTTATGGTCATTGGCTCTTTATAAGGAAGCCTAGCTTCTACGGGTTCACCTGATACTAATAACTTGAAGGTATTAGATTCTAATTTACCATTGATTTCACTTGCATAATTGACTAATGAGTCTGTGATTTTTGCTCTCGAATAGCCTTTTTCATCTGTCAAACTTTGTAAAGAATAATTGGTGGTATTCTCTGTTCCAACTAAAGCAGAAACTATATCAAAAAATACAGATTTTCCGTTTGCTCCACTACCATACAAAATAAGTGCTTTCTCTAGCTTTAGATGCTTGACAAAAATATAAGCAAGATATTCAGCGAGTACATTTTGAGCATCTTGATCAGGTTGAACCCGATCCAAATATTGTTGAAATAATGGTGCTTTTGTAGTAGGATTATATGAAAATGGTAATTGATAGGTTAAAAAATCATCTTGTGAAAACTCTCTAAGTTTACCCCCATCTTTAGTGATTTCAAAAGTACCATTTTGTAGATTAATCAATACTCTATCTTTTGGCTTTTTTGCTTCAAGTAGATATTGTGAAGCATGAAATTGTTTGACCAAATTATCTTTAAAACTATGATACTTAGCATCATATTTATCAACACCCATTTTTTCAGCCACTTGCCCCAAAAAGTATTTAAGTTTATCCTCTGTGACTTGCTTCCAAAATTCCCCATTATAGAGATAGATAAAACCGTTTCTTTGTTTTAATGCCCAATTATTTTTAGCAGCTAATTTAGATAACTCCTCAATACAAATTATGGTATAATGTTTCTTTTGAAGTTTTCCATCTACATCTGCTATCGTTTTGAAAGCTACTATCTCAACCTCTCCCAATAATTTATTAAACATTTCAGCGTGAGAAGCTATATTATTTTTAGAATAGTTTTGTAAATCTTCTATAAACTTATCTTTACTTATTACAGTAGTTGGATTAGGTTGATTATATTCTGTATTTTCCCTATTTTGATTGCTCATACAAAATTGTTAGTAAAGCCTATCCTTATACATCTAATAAGGATAGGCTTTTTTGTTAAACAATACATTTTACGCTCTTTTACTTTTTAAGTAATTGGTTGCTTCCTGTTCAATTTCAGCATTCGTCTTATGCCGTCCACCATTCAACCATTCCAAGAGTTCAGACCGCTTGAAGTAGAGTTTTTTAGCTTTTTTGAAATAAGGAATTTCACCTTTAGAGGTCAAACCGTAGATAGTCGGTTTTGCAAGATTTAACAGTTCCGAAGCATCTGTAATAGTCAGTATTTCTTTTAGAACAGGTTGTTCTATAACTTGCGGTTGTACTTCTGCAAGTGCATCTTTAACCGCATCTTTTACGAGTTGTCTTAACTCGATTTCAGTCGAAAATACATGTTTCATATTTTCTTGAATTTTAGTTAATAAATAATTTTGATTCAAAGAAAAGCGAAACATCAATGACGATGTAAACTTCGTCACCTACGTCAAAAACTTCGTCACTTTTGGTAATTGTTATCTAGCAAAATTCTTTTTAAGGCTTTCAAATGTAGTTTCATCAAATATAGAAAAGTTGTCTTTTAGTAGTTTTATATATGGAGCAGTTCTTTTTTTTGAATGGTGTTTTTGAAAGAAATCATAAACAAATTTTCTTATGATATGTGCTTGAATATTAGGTGTATCTATTTTTTGTGGTTGTATTGGAGTTCCAAAATTTACAAAATTGGCTCTTAAAAAATACTCTACTTGTTCATCAGTTATTATTCGAACCCTCTTATTCTTTATTTCATAATCAGTTAATTGTTTGAAATAAGTTCTGATCTCATCTTTTGATAATCTCCCATCAATTCTAGTATCTTCTATTACATCTTGAATATTACTATTTCGACCAATCCATCTTTTAGTTGCCTTAATCGTAGCAGCTGGAATATACTCTTCAAATTCAGAAATACATAAGTCTAAAAAGTCTAAAAAATCATCTTTCAAATACTTGGGATATTGGTAGTCTAAAAATGATTTTACTTGTTGTGGTTTGGTTTGTCTCAATGCAGCAGCAAAATATAATTCAAAATCATCATCAATCATTTTGGTGTATATAGGCTTTAGTTCCTCTATAACTTGATCCATTTTTTCAGATTCTCCCTTTCCTTGTAATGTCTTACCAAAGTATTGTAGATGACCTTCTACAAAAGAATTGACATCTTTTAACATGAAAAGAGGGTTTTTCATATTTTCCATTAGAAGTGTTATAAATCGCTCATCTTCTGTTTTATAAGTGTAAACAAGTTCAACTACTATTGAAAAACCATAATTAACATCAAGAACATTGAAAAATGATTTAAAATCATTTATAGCTTTCTCTATCTCTTGAAGGATTGTAACCTGTAAGGTTTTATCATAACCACTTTTGTAAAAAAGCCTACACATCAATATATTATACCAATATTGTTGAGTATAATATTGGCATACATTACAATTCAATTTCTTATCATC
>CAYLSF010000360.1:0-6808 GCA_964385675.1 uncultured Saprospiraceae bacterium | reverse complement strand
AGGTATATGGCATGTTTATTAAGATATTTGGACACAGAGGACATGAAGGAGACGCAAAGCACACAAAGAATAAAATAATTTTCTCTGTGTATCTCGGTGTCTTCTTTGTGCACTTTGTGTCCCAGCAAAACTATTCCCCTCGCAATTGCTTTATTAACGCTAACTTACGATTATTTAAACTTTTTTCTAATCCAACAGGATAGGATTTCAAATTCACGGATTTAAACAACTCCAATTGCTGAATCGTTCGCTGACGAATATCGTGAATATTGGGTTTAGTGTAAACTAATTTCCCTTTTTTAAAAATCGGTTGTAATAAACTTTCTTTGAGGTGATTTGAAAAATCATGAGTTGTTCCATCAAAAGCTTCAATTATGTCCGTTCTTCCTGATAAAGACTCATCTATTATTTGCTCTCCTTTGGGTATTCCATTTTCAAGATAACGATAAACTTGTAAGACACCAGGATTAGAAATTTTAATAGGATTCTCGGATAACTTAATCTTATAATTCCAATTTTTATCATCTTGATTTCTAATAGCAGCTAATTTATAAACTCCACCCAAAGCAGGTTGATCATAAGCTGTTGCCAAACGAGTACCAACACCCCAAACTGTAATTTTAGCTCCTTTTTGTTTTAATTGTTCGATACGATATTCGTCCAAGTCGTTACTCGCCACGATTCGAGCATTTGGAAAATCAGCTTCATCTAATAATTTTCTAGCTTGAATACTCAATGCTGCTAAATCACCACTATCTAAACGAATGCCATTCATTTCATAACCTTGCTCTCTCATTTTTTTGCCAACTTGTATAGCATATTTTACCCCTTCGATAGTATCATAAGTATCCACTAGAAAAATACAATTATTCGGCATAGCTCGTGCATAAGCCTTGAAAGCAACTATTTCATCCTCGAAACACATTACCCAACTATGAGCATGTGTTCCTTTCACAGGAATATCATATAACTTACCAGCTAATACATTACTAGTCGCATGACAACCACCAATATAAGCCGCTCGACTAGCCGATAATCCACCGTCAACGCCTTGAGCCCTACGTAATCCAAATTCTAATACGGCATCTCCTTGTGCAGCTTTTGTAATTCGGGCAGCTTTGGTTGCGACTAGGGTTTGAAAATTAACGATATTCAATAAAGCCGTTTCTATAAGTTGAGCTTGTATTAAATTCCCTTTTATCCGAATCAATGGCTCATGCGGAAAGACAACTGTCCCTTCAGGAACAGCCTCTACATCGCAGTCAAATTTCATGCGTTGTAGATAATTCAAAAAGCTTTCATCAAATAAAGGTTGACCATCACTCCCTTCTAATGTA
The DNA here is from genome assembly GCA_964385675.1 of uncultured Saprospiraceae bacterium. GTDB lineage: Bacteria > Bacteroidota > Bacteroidia > Chitinophagales > Saprospiraceae > CAYLSF01. The sequence goes on along the minus strand of CAYLSF010000360.1, from coordinate 5,471 downwards.
TGTAAGTATCGGACATCTTCATACGAAAATTGAAAATTTTGAAGGTAATCTATAACCATTTCCAATCCAGCCGAAATGGCAAAATCGCCTTTAAAGGGATTCTTTCGATAAAACAAATGAAATACGGCTTCATGATTATACATCTTATTTTTCCAATAGCTGTATGCCATTGTCAATTGATATAAATCGGTAAGAAGCGTTAAATTATGTTGGTACAATTGCTTTAAGTCCATGATAAATTTATACTTAGTTTAATTTTTAAACTAAGTATTTTCAAAAAAGTTTCAATTTATTTAATCTTTTTCAAGAAGAAGCAACTAATAATTTAAATTTTTATCGTTATTGTAGAAGCGACTTCAATATTTTAAACTTAACAGTTAAAAATGACAAAACACATTACTATCCTAATCGCCTTATGTAGTTTTTTAGCTTGTGAAAAAGCTTTTCAGTATGAACCAAGTGAAGTTCCATATTTTGAGGGATTGGAAGCCCCCGAATCGGGAAAAGGTTTTCAAGTTCATGTACAACCGTTTCCTGTTCCTGCCAACTATGAGCGAGAATTGTATATACGCTTACCTATAGGTAATACCGAAGATATTTATGTCAATAAATTTGAAGTGTTATGCCGACCAGGTACGCATCATTTGATTGCTTATGGGTACTGGAATGAAAACGATCCGAGTCATCCGCCTATAGGCGTCATTCGAGATCAAAACCTACCTGATGGTAGAGGAAATTTTAATTTAACTATGGGTTCGGGAAATATGTACTGTGGAGCTCAGTCTGCTAATTTTATTCAAGACTTTCCAGATGGAATTGCGGTAAGAATTCCAGCAGGAGCAACTATTGATGTCAATTCGCATTATTTTAACTTAACTGATGCAACTATCTTTGGGGAAGCATTTTTAAATCTTCATACTATTCCATTGGACGAAGTCACTCAAGTCTTAGCTTATGATAATATTGATAATGGAGACGAGTTATTTCTGCCTCCAAATAAAGCAACGACCATAGAACATACAGAAATTTTTGATTATCCAGAATCCATTCGTCAGATGTTTTCACATATGCACAAGCGAGGATATATTTTTCATGTGTATAAAGTCGGTGGTGCAAATGATGGAGAATTGCTATATGAAGCTTATGATTATCAGCACCCACCTTATAAGTTTTTTGAGCCAGCATTGGAGATTCCAGCAGGTCAAGGACTAAGAACTGTAGTTAGTTATAATAATGATACCAACAGAGAAATTTCTTTCGGCGTAACGTCCGAAGATGAAATGGGGATTTTGTTTTATGCTAGGAAACTATGGTAGTTTAGTTCACTATATTTGGTGGAATCTACGGAGGTAAATAGTTATATTGTTACGCTGATAAGTGGTATTGTTTCATATTTATTTAAATTGAGAACTCACGGTTGCAATTTCATCTTCAAATGCTTCGAATTGTTTATTTAAACTTTGAACAGCTTCTTTTTTATCATCCAGACTCAAAAAGGAATAGTTAATGCTATTATAGACATATTGTTTTAATTGACTATAAGAGGGGCGATAACGAGTCGCTAATAAAAGATATTCTTTAGATAGATTATTTCTAGAAACACCAGAATCATCTGTAGAAATAACTAAGGGGACACCAAAACTTGAATACGTTAAGTAAGGGTGTTCTTCCTTTTTTACGCCTAAAATAAATTCATTACTCGTCAAATTGATTTCAATGGGAATATCCTTCGTTTTTAATTTTTGTAGTAAACCATAAGAATCAGTTTCATATGGTAAATCAATACCATGTCCAATACGCTGTGCAGATGCAATATCAATAGCTTCATGAATATGATATAATAAATGCTTAGGGGAAACCATGCCAATAGTCAATTCTCCTGCATGTAAAGCTCGATTGACATTTGGATATTTGCGTTTTAAATAATTAAACATTCGCATATGTAAGGTGTAATCCCGCAAGGCAATAGGATTATTTTCTGGAGCTACTATATTTACACCTACTATCAATGGATTTTTTTCTGCGGCTAAATAACCCGCCAATAATCCTACATAAAATTCCATCGGAGATAATACACGAAGGGCATAAGTTTGATACCGCATTTTAAAATTTATCGTATCAATATTTTTATGATTTTCTGTGGTTTCATTGATGAACGAAGAAATTACGTTTTGAAATTTTTCTTGTGCTAAATAATTTGAAGTGAGTTGTTCTAAAATACTATCAACTTCTTTTTGTGACGTAGCCTGATGTAATTCATTATTTAGGGCTTGAATATTAGTCGTAGAATAGTAATCTGTACTTCGCACAGGTAATTTACCTATAATGGTTTCAATGTAAGAAACGTTTTCTTTAATAGCTCTATTTCTCAAAATCCTTAAACCTTCTTTTTTATAATCGGCAACTACAGGATCAAAGTACCCAAAAGTGGAAAAGAAATGTTGATCGGAAGGAACTTGCTCATGATAAAAATTTCCAAAGTCCTTATCTGACCATAAAGCTAGTAACTTTCGGTAGAGCATCCTATTTTTAATTAAGTCACTTACCGTCAATTCTTTACAAGCAGGTTTGTCTTGATTATCAATAATATTAAGGGAGCAGCTATCTATTGTCCATCCTTTGTCTTTTACCCACTCCAAATAAGTTTCTGCATAAATGGAGCCAGAGTAATGATGGTGTAAATCTCCTCCTTTAGGCATAGCGGTCAAAAATTGGCTGAGTTTAGCCGCATTTGGCTTTTCGGGCTGAATGAGTTGATGGTAGAAGTTAGCTGTTTTGCTAAAATCACTATTATTTTGACAAGCAGAAAAACTAAATAAAACGAAAATTAAGATAAAAACTTGTCTCATAGAAAGGACTTTGCAAAGATTAATTACTTATGACAATCACATAAAAACATCTAGTTCCTTTTAGCTCATATCTACTTTTGCTAATAATAGCTTCTATGATTATTCCTATGCGATCTAATACTTAATGATAATTATTTAACCATTAGAGGTTGAGTAATAACTTGTTGATTTGATTCTATGCGAATTAAATAAGTACCGCTTGACAAATCTATGGTGTTTAATTCATATTGAGTCATACCTTGTGCAATTATCCCATCAAAAATATACCTTACTTGTTGCCCGATTGAATTATATAAGGTAATGTTAATCGGTATATTTTTATGACTTTCAATTTGAATCGTTACTTTGTCTTCTGTTGGATTAGGAAATATTTTATTAGTAAAAACTTGTTGAATAATAGGCGATGTATTTACTGCATTTTTTACACGAAAATTCCAATATCCAGCGGGTGCAGGCATTGGTCTTACTTGGATCTTTCCTGAATTAGCTACACCTTTTATGTAGTAAAATACTTCTATGCCATCAGTATTTATCGGAATTTGAGCAGACCATGTATCGGTATTGGCATTGGTTAAATACATAGGTATAGCAGAATAGCCTAAAGCAGTATCAGTTGTATAATATAATGTAACACCAACTATTCCTGACTCATGTTGAACCGTAGCATCAATATTATAAAATCCAGAATAAGTCGTAACGGTATCTCGTAAAGGTTGATGTACAATTCTAAGCGGATCTTTTACTCCAATAGCCTTAGTAATACAGTGTAAAGCCCCTCTCGCAGGAATAATGGAATTACAGTCAATACCAACTACTTTGTAACCAGGCATAGCCTCTCTCCAAATTCTCAATGCAATGGTATCATATTGTTCTTCATAAATAGGTACAAGAATAGTTTTATTGACAAATACACTATTGGTGTACGTCCTGTAATAACCATAAGCATCCGGATAACGGTCAAATTGATCAGGAGGCATCAGTACTCTTTTAATCCTGTAAGGTGAACCAAATGGGGTTAGAAAATTATTTTTAAGATATTGAATATTAGCTTCGATTTGAGGACCATCTGCGATACCTGTAGGGTATTCTCCCACAAGTAATGTCTCTTCATCTAATAACTTCATGTGCATATCTACATGATGAATTTCATCATATAGTAATGTATCAAACTTTATATATCGCTCAATCCCCATAAAGTTTTTCATGATACTATCAATATTAGCCTCTGTTTTAATGGAAATATTAGGGTGTTTTCCCGCATTTTCAGTTAAGATTAATTTTGAAGAAAATGCAGTTCCAAGTCCGTCTGTCATATGGTTGCCTCCTGTATGAACCAAATCATTAGGTGCTATAGTCGTAGCATGAAGAGGAACATTAACATGCTCAGAGATTGATTGAGGCATAATATTGTCCCAAATTCGTGTATTTCTATTATATATCCAATCTACTAATTTAAGTGAATCTACATCATTTTTATAAATTGTATTTTGTCCATAGTCTCTTATCCAAATACTATTGAATGGTTTTTCTAGAAAGGTGACATTATTGGTGCTTACATTAAAATGATTAAGATTATGAATAACTTGTGTTGAATCTGAACAAATTACAATTACCTCACATTCTTTTTGTGCGTGCTTTATGATTTGCCTAATAATCGGCTGATAAGTAACCCAAACAACAACTAATGATTCTATCTCTTCCCACTCTGCCATAGAACGAACAGATTGTAGCGGGGGAGATGTGATAACTGGACCAACTATATGGCTTAAAGCAGGAGGATCATCTTCTGTACCATTAACCCCGCCTTCTTGTGCGTGCAAGTGTAAACTAAGCAATAAAATACTTACAATTGAATAAATAAATTTCATAAGCCATGGGTTTTGAAGAGGTTGTACTTTAAAGTAGAAAAACATTTTTCTATTTATGATCTAATCATTACCCCCTTCTTATTAATAATTGGTATTGTTGTAAAATTCATGGGATTAATACTACCTTTTACAAAAATATACTTTTTATCATATAAAAAGTCATTGTGTAAAAAACTAATCCAATATTGATTCGTGAAATCAAATAATTGAACTTGAATAGGCTCAATTATGATAGCAGATTTTCCTTGCAATTGTTCATAAAAATACTTTAAATTAGTTGTTTCTCTTTTATCTGACGCTGTAATATTATATCCTTTGGCATTTACAATGACACTTTTGATAGGGGTGTTCTTCAAATTTAGGAGGAAAACATCCCACAAATCATCTTGATGCATTGTATTACGACGAGGTACTATTGCTATTGCTACATCTGTTACCTTTTTAAATTGGATATCTTTAAGCATTGACCAGTTTTTTATTTAACCCAAAATAAATGATTAAACGTTGAAATTCAAGATGAAGTTTTTAAATTATCACATTGAATAGTAAGATTTTAAGAAATAGAAACAAAGTCTTGCATTCCATAGGAACAACTTTGCTAATGCCCCAAGGCTAGCTATTCCTATTAAACGCTATTTATCATCCTAATTTACTATTTGTGGCTTGTCTCTACGAGACACTTCACTTTTTATCTAAAAACATGAATTTTCTTCCTAAAGAAGCACATCTTTGTAGCGTTAAGATCTTGAATAAT
>CAYLSF010000359.1:0-6811 GCA_964385675.1 uncultured Saprospiraceae bacterium | reverse complement strand
AAAACTGACGGGCTTACAAACCTTAGACCTTAGCTACAATCAAATCACGGATATTATGCCCTTACTGCCCCTAATTGAGTTAGGTAATATGCAAGTGACACTAGGAGAATATGATAGTGAATTAAATTTATATAAAAACCCCATAGAAACCCCACCTTTAGAAGTTGTCTCAAAAGGTAATCAAGCGATTATTCAATATTATAAAGAATTAGAAGTACAGGGCAAGGCAAACCTCTATGAAGCTAAAATGTTGATTGTAGGCGAAGGCGGGGCAGGGAAAACCTCTCTAGCGTGGAAAATAAAAGACTTACATGCCCCGATGCCCGAAGAGGGGAATGACCGTACGAAAGGCATTGATATACAAGCTTTGCCTATTTCCAATATTCATACGACGGAGCAGGATTTTACCATGAATGTCTGGGATTTTGGAGGGCAAGGGTATTATCATAGTACACATCAGTTTTTTTTAACGAAGCGGTCGTTGTATGTTTTACTCAATAATACTCGACTAAATAATACCGATTTTAACTATTGGTTGCAGACCATTCGCTTATTTTCGGATAATAGTCCTGTGGTGATTGTACAAAATCAAGTCGGCGGTGCCCCTGTAGAGACGGATTTATATGGGTTACAAAAGCACTTTACAGAAATTAAAGCCCAACATGTGGTGGATTTATCCGATACCACGGATGGTAAAGTCGAAAAATTAATTAAAACAATTGGTATTGGTATTCAGCAATTGCCGCATGTCGGTACGCCGCTACCCAAACAATGGGTGGTTATTCGCAAGGAATTGACCGTCATTGCAAAGGAAAAACCACATATTGACTTTGCTACGTTTCGTACCTTATGCAAAAAACATAAGGTTCAGAAAAAGGAAGATATTCAATTGTTAATTGGTCTTTTTCATGATTTGGGGGTTTTGCTACACTTTCAAGATGATCCTATCTTAAATCGGTTGGTGATTTTACAAAATACGTGGGCAACCAAAGGTGTTTATCAAATCCTAGATAATGCGACCGTTAGAACTCAAAATGGCTATTTTACGGCTGCACAGGCGGAAGGTATTTGGGAAGATACCGAATATGAAGATATGCATCCTGAGTTATTGCAGTTGATGGAAAAGTTTAAGTTGTGTTATCGGATTCCGTATGCGTCCCCTCGTGCCTATATTTCGCCACAGCTACTCCCCAAAGAACATCCTAAACATGATTGGGATGCACATCAAAATCTAATTCTCTACTACGATTATGAATTTATGCCACAAGGTATTTTAAGCGGCCTTATCGTCAATCTACATCAATACATCAAAGACATCAAAACGATGGCATGGCGTAGCGGCTGTGTTTTCACCTATGAAAATACAGATGCTCAAATCATCGAAACCTACGGGCATCGGCGGTTAGAAATTCGACTTAGTGGTAAAAATTGTGTTCGCTTATCGAGTATTATTATTCGAGAAATTGATGAGTATAATGCCTCCTTTAAGCGAATTGTAGTGGATAAAAAGCTGCCATGTAATTGTTTCAAATGTAAGCACAGCGATACGCCACATTTTTATGCTTATAAAAAACTCATGTATCGCAAAGAACACGGACGATTGCAAATTGAATGTGATATTAGCTTTGAAATGGTTCGGATTCAAGAAGTGCTAGAAGGTGTATATCATCCTGCTGCTGCTAAGGAGCGTACAGTACGAGAATTGGTCGCTGAACATAATATTAAAGAAGCCATTGATGTCTTTGAATTAACGTATCCGGATAAAGCGATTATCTTAATGAATCGCTATAACAGTGCGGAAGAAGCCTACTTAAAAGGAACAATGACTGCAGAACTTTGGCAAGTTGAAAAAACTAAAATTGGGGAGAGTTTATTGAAGTTTTCTAAAAAGTCAAATTAAAATACAATTGGATAAATTAAAAATCTAGGATAAATAAAGGGATAAAGGCAAGAAGAGGTTGGATTGAAATATATAAGACTATATAAATGATATGCGTTAATTCGTGAATGATATATCTTAGTAAACGAAGCGAGTAACAAATCAACATATTATAAAATTTCATATTTTTTACGCATCTTTATCATAAGCATTTAGTAAAATTAGAGACTATATTTTATAAAAACTACTAAAAAAAGCTAAGATGAAATATCACATTAATGCACTACTCTTTGGATGCTTATTGTTATTGTGGAGCTGTGGTGGAGGAGAGGACGCTACCGAAACGCCTGTTTCTACAAGTTCTGATAGTAAGCCATCTGTAACGACAACTACAGCATTACCTACCTTAACTGCACTACAAGATGCAGGACCTCTCGAAGCTCAAGAATTATTAGTGTGGGTTAACAACTTAAACGTACGTAGAAAACCCAATAAAAAGGGTAAAGTCATACATCAACTCAAGCAAAATACTAGAGTACGTTTTACAGGTGAACAATCTAATGAAGTTAAAACTTTAAGATTAAGGGATAAATATTACACCTCAAGATGGGTGAAAATACAACAAGGTAAACACGAAGGTTGGGTATTTGGTGGTGCTTTAAGTCTTGTGGGGGATGAAGTCGTTTCTCCATTTCAAACTTATATTGACTTTGAAAAATTTGGACGCTACAATTTAGCCGATTGGACACTTATTGCAGATAATGAAACAGAAGGAGGAGATGCAGAATCGCAGACATTAATTTATGAAAAAAAGGAAGGTTATAAATTTGTAATCGGAAAAACGGAATTGGGCGAATATGGCTATAATAGAACTTATCAATTGGTCGATAAAAACAATAATACTCTAAAAGCTAGAACCTTTCGATATCAAGCAGACCTAGACCGACTGATGACAGAAACAGTCTATGACTTCACAGCGAATCCCACTCAAGTTTATACTAGAACACAAAACTTTAAAGAATCACCAAGTAAAGTCGGTTATGTACTTGAAAATATTGTAGGTGAAGCATTTACGACAAGGGATGCGAGTGCTGAAGATAAAGCTAATTATCACGCTAAAGCTTCCTTTAGCCAAGTATCTACAGCCAACTTATCTAATTTAAATGATACAGGTTGCTCTTGTTCTTTTTATAGAGATAATGGGAATTCTTCCGCAGAATCTGTATTTGTAAGCGATATGGAAGGTAACGGTGGGGTAAGTATCGACGGCAAAACAATAGAAATGGGCGGAGAGCGTACCGATGATATTGCAGCATTGCAACAATTAGCTACTAGTAAAGATTGGATTGTATTAAGGGCTAAAGGCGATATTACCGTATTAGGTGAAGTCGTGGATATTCGGAAGAATAATAATTGGTATAATGATACTCGAAATCATCTCATTGATGTACTTTCGATAATGGAGACCTTACCAAGCTCTATACCTATTCGTAAAATTGGACAGATTGGTATGGGAACAAGTGCAGAGTTTAAAAGCATGGGAGAAGAAGCTATCCAAATTGCTAAAATAGCAAGGGACAAAGGCGAAAGTCGTATTCCCGCAGAATTTACATTTAGTGGAGGTCGTTATGAATGTTATATTAACGTGAATGAAGTTGGTCGAAATGATGGTGGAGGTAGATTGTATAAAGGAACGATGTATTTATTTAATCAATATGGTTTATTGGTAGGAGAAACGGCAATTCAAGGGGATTGTGGTTGTTAGTTTTTTAGTAGAATGATGAACGGGGTTTATCCCGTTCATCATTACAATACATCTACAATAAATTCTAGTATCTATTGTTGTAGCCACCGCCGCCACGTCGGTCATAACCACCTCTTCTTCCACCACCACCTCTACGGTCGTTATTGCGTGGACGAGCTTCATTAACTTTTAGGTTTCTACCGCCTAAATCGGCTCCATCTAAAGCCTCAATTGCTTCATCTCCACCAGTACTCATTTCTACGAAACCAAAGCCTCTAAGACGACCAGTTTCTCTATCCGTGACCAAATTTACCTTATCAACTGTACCATACTGCTCAAAAAGTTCTCTAACTTCATATTCGTCAGTACTAAATGGTAAATTACCTACATAAATATTTTTCATAATTCAATTATGATTTTTAATAGTTCAAAAAAGGAATCACAAGACACGTTGATTAAAAACTTCATAAAAGATGATTCCATGAACAAAAATCCAATTGTAATTATGATTCTAATTATATAAAGGTAATTTTAAAAAATTATTTTGGTTGCAAAATCTTATGTTTTTTTTACAAAAACATATACAATTTTTTTTAAACCCATATCATGACTACTAGATTATAACGCTTTACGAGTCATTAATTGCCTACTTCCCTATGCCTACTAACTCATTCCTCACTAGTCCGTTTATCAAAATTTCTGAAATTATACGTGAATTGAAGCATAAAATATTGGTTCAACACATTCGTCTGAATATCTTCAATGTAGATGTCGGTTACATTCCTTTGAATACTTTGATTTTGATTTAAAATATCAAATGCTTTTATCGCAATTTCACCACGTTGATTTTCAAATAATTTGCGACCAAAACTTAGATTCCATAACCAAAAATTCTGATCTAAATCGCCCAATCCACTATATAGTTGATTAACAAACTGCGTTCTAAAAATCCAACTTTTACCTACAATCCAATTAAAGCGAACCGAAGATTGTTGGTTTAAATAATTGAAATCACTATTAGGAATCGTTGAGTTGGTAATGATATTATAATTTGTAGTGGTCTTAATCGTAAAATCTACTTTGTCGCTGATGTTACTACTCAATACTAGTCCTAAACTAGTATTGGTATTATTAGAGAAATTTTTCACCCTATCAATAATACCCGGAATCTTCGTGTAGCCCGCTGATACATTAAAATTTAAATTCGACTTTAATTTGATAATTGGAATACCATACGTTACAAATGTACTTGCATTCCAATAACCTTGTAGATTCTCGGGTCGGGTCAATTGTGTGCCTGGAGGGATAGGTAAATTTCCAGGAACAGGCATATTAGGGCGAACAAATAGCGTTCTATTAGCAATATAGTCCTGCGTAAACCCACCTCGCAATAAAATATAAAACACGGAGGCATCCTCCGTATTTGTAGTAGAATATCGTAAAAACAAATTATGCTGAACGGCTTGTTCTAGTTCTGGATTACCTATGGTTAATTGAACTGGATTACTATTATCAATAATAGTTTGTAGTTGTTGAATAGAAGGTAATTGCGTATTGGTTCGATAAGAAATACTTAGACTTTTGGAGCGTTTAACCCGATACCGCAACATTGCCATCGGTAAGATATTAAAGTACCGACGTTTAATTTGAAGGTTATTTGGAATGGCTTCTTCTCCATTTAAATTTGACCATTGCCCAGATACTCGTATCATTCCACGCCAATCTCCTTTCCTAAAATTATACCCTGTTCCAATTTGATGTGTTAAGGTATTATTATTAAAAATATTCGATAACCCTGGATTGATATTATTATACTCATTCGCTAAGGTATCAAAATCGTAAGTCGTCTTATTAGCATCATCTTCTTGAATTTTAATTCTATATCTAAACATCAACATGCCTCGCCCCAAAGGCTCTGTATAATTGAAATTAGCTGCGCCATTCCAACCCTCACTATTCAGGGTTGATTGTTGGTTAAGTCCTTGCGTAACGACTCCACCAAATTTATCATAAAATCGGTTGGCTGAGGTCAAATTACTTTCCCCGATTTGATTTTTATATCCACCCGATAGATTTAATGAAATACTACGTCCTCTAGTAGGGAAACGATGCCGTAACAGTAAATTATTAGAAAAATCCAATGCTTTTAAATCGGATAAAAAAGAATTGGAGGATTGATTTAAAGGATTGTTATTTACGGATGTGTTACCCCAAGTATCGGCTAATCCCTCATTTCCTTGCCAACTCACTCTAGGACGCATCGTGAGAGAGGTAGAACGATTGAACCTATAATCTAGTCGAACAGAACTTCTATGATTTAAATTTAAGGCTTCACTATTATTTTGCTCCGAATATATTTCATTGATATTTTCTTCATCAATATAGGTTTGCGTTAAATCTTCCAAAGCTAAATTATCACTTCTATTGTAAAAATAACTACCTGCAATTTTCAGTTTATCACCCCAATTATCAGAATAATTGATACCCGATGCTGCGGTTTCGGATACGCCTCCTTGCTGTGCTACTAAAAACTCATTAGCGGAGACACCACCACCTTTTCCACCCCCTTTTCCTCCACGCCCTCGTCCACCCAATCCTCCACGCCCTCGCCTTCTATTTTGCGAGCCTACTACGCCCAGTAAATCTTCTGATGAAAAATTTTGTTCGTTGATATTATTCGCATGACCTATGATAGAAATTCGTCTTGTATCTTCAAATAGACTCAAGTTTCCTCCTACTTTATATTCATTTTCCGCTCCATATCCCGCCATTACTTTACCAAACTCGCCATGCCGCATATCTTTTTTGGTAACAATGTTGATGGTTTTAGAAGTGTTGCCATCATCAAAACCTGTAAATTGAGATTGATCGCTTTTTTGATCAAATATCTGAATGGTACTAATAACTTCTGCAGGAAGATTACGCAAAGCAGCCGTTGGGTCATTTCCGAAAAACGGACGACCGTCCACCAATACTTGTTTGACATCTTCGCCTTGTGCTTGTATTTTGCCATTATCCACAACAACACCAGGCATTTTTTCTACTAATTCTTCCGCACTTGCATCTTTCATAGTTTTAAAGGCATCTGCCCGATATTCCGTAGTATCTCCTTTTTGGACAGCAATAGGGGCTTTTTCTTTGACTTGTATTTCGGTTAGGGTATTATTTGATTTTAAAACTATTTTACC
>CAYLSF010000358.1:0-6814 GCA_964385675.1 uncultured Saprospiraceae bacterium | reverse complement strand
ATTTTAACTAAATAGAAGGCAGACTTTTTTTAAATTGTACAAGATAAATTGAAATTCTTTGATTCAAGAAATACGATAAAGTCCGATTTTTTGAATCAAAAAGAGTGGTTATTTTAAAATGAGTTAAAATGAGTTGATGTAGAAGGCAGTCTAAATACATAAGGAGTTCCAAATATTTGAAACTCCTTATTAAAATTAACTGCCTAAATTTAATATTTAAAACTTGCTATATCTTAAGCAATTTCAATTGTTCTTTTGGTATCTATTACTACTTCTTCTTTTTTAGGCAGTGTTACCGTTAGAACCCCCTTATCATATTTTGCTTCAATGGCATCCGTTTCAACCGTTTCAGGTAGGGTGAAAGAACGCTTAAATATACTGAAAGAGAACTCTTTACGGGTGTATTTTTCTGATGTATCTTCTGCCTCCGCTTTTTTATCGTAGGCTAGCGTTAGTAAATCACCATCAATATCAATCTTGAAGTCGGCTTTTTCACGACCCGGTGCAACTAGCTCTAGAAAATAAGCTTCATTAGTTTCTGATACATTTACAGCAGGTTTAAATCCACCGCTAAAGCGACTTAATTCGTGCATATCCTTTCCTAGAAAGGTATCGACTAATTTTGAAAAATCACTATAAAAAGGGTGATGTGCTGATCTGAATTTTCTTAAAGACATAATTTTAAAGTTTTGAAAATTTTATAATAGTTTGTCCTAATTTTCATCAGGATAATTTGATTTTTAATTATACTCTTCCTTATTCAATTGCAGTGCCAATGGATTTTTTAGGCTTTTTGAGTGTCATTGATACAGGTTTTTAAATAGTTTAGTGACAAAATGACTTGTTGTTTTGATTTTTGGTGACAAAATGACATTTTGTAATTGCTATTTAATGCTTAGTTTTTCCTAAAAATTGATTAAGGAAGCGTATCCTTTAAATTTGAAAAAATGGTAAGATTTGATTCTATTGGCAATTAAATTTTCTTAAAAAAACAGATAAACCAACTTTAAACGATAATTTTGTAACGAACTTCTAATTTTTTATTATGACCATAGATAGAGACTTAGTTTTACGCTTAGAAAAATTGGCAAGATTACAATTATCAGAAGAAGCTCGTGGACGGATTACTTCCGACCTAAATAATATTTTAGTGATGGTGGAAAAGTTAGATGAGCTGGATACTGAAGGTGTGAAACCGCTTCGACATGTGATTGAGGAAGAACATATTTTAAGAGAGGATGTTGTAAATCACACTATTACTAAAGAGGAGGCCTTGCGTAATGCACCCGATAGAGATGATAATTACTTTAAAGTGCCAAAAGTGATTCAGAAGCAATAATTAATATTGAATGATAAATTTTGAATATTTCAATTCGATTCATTCAAAATTCAATCATCTAAAATTCAAAACTCAATTATGTCCGTAATTTCCGTTGAACATTTGAAGAAGACCTATTATATGGGAACGCAACGTATTGATGCGTTGAAAGATATTACTGTAAATATTGACCGTAATGAGTATGTGGCGTTGATGGGCCCTTCTGGTTCTGGAAAATCAACCTTGATGAACTTATTGGGGTGTTTAGATACACCTTCTGCGGGACAGTATATTTTAAATAACCAAAATGTAAGTGATTTAACGGATGGTGAATTAGCGGAAATTCGGAATAAGGAAATTGGTTTTGTTTTTCAAACATTTAACTTGTTACCTCGATTATCATCATTGGAAAATGTGGCTTTACCTTTAGTCTATGCTGGAATGAGTCGCTCGAAGCGATTGGAGAAGGCTCGAGAGATGTTGACGACGGTGGGATTAGGCGATAGGGTAGATCACAAACCCAATGAATTATCAGGTGGGCAGCGTCAGCGTGTAGCGATTGCAAGGGCGTTGGTAAATGATCCGTCTATCATTTTAGCGGATGAGCCGACAGGAAACTTAGATACCAAAACGTCCATTGAAATCATGGAAATTTTTGAGAAAATCCAAAATGCTGGAAACACGGTTATCTTAGTAACGCACGAACCTGATATTGCAGAACACGCACACCGTATTATTCGCTTACGAGATGGTTTAATAGAAACAGATAAGTTAAATCAACATATTATAACAGCGGCAGAACGTTGATGAATTAGGAATTACGAATTAGGAATTACGAATTACAGAAAATTCCTAATTCGTAATTCGTAATTCCTAATTAAATAGAGTGGCTTTTAAAATTTACACAAAGACGGGCGATAAGGGGCAGACCTCTTTATTCGGTGGGGCTAGATTACCAAAGTACCACATTAGAATTGAATCCTATGGGACGGTAGATGAACTAAATAGTTATGTAGGATTGGTGCGAGATTGTGTAGAAGATGAATCGATTAAAACCGTCTTAAAAGCCATACAAGATAGATTATTTACAATAGGGGCAAACTTGGCAAGTGACCCTTCTAAAAATATGACAACTCCAGATATATTAACTTCTGATATTGAACTCCTTGAAAAAGAGATTGACCGAATGATGGACAATCTTCCTCCACTAAAACATTTTATCCTACCAGGTGGACATCCTCATGTCTCGTACTGTCATTTAGCTCGCACAGTTTGTCGTCGAGCAGAACGCTTAGTCGTGGCATTGGCAGAAAATGAAGACGTACCGATTATTTTAATTCAATATTTAAATAGATTATCAGACTATTTCTTTGCTTTGGGTCGTCAAGTTGCTCAAAACTTAGGCGTAGAAGAAGTGAAATGGGTAGCGAGGTAGGTGGCTAGATACTGGATGCTAGTTTCGTGTTACTGTTTAAGAAATAACAAAAACCTTGAGTCGGGAATACTTGATTTTATCTGCATTTATCTGTTCAATCAGTGTCATTCGCTTTTCCATTACTATTTTAGATGAAATTCTTTATTGACTTCTAAACTTAATTCATAACTTTCCTTTTGTATATTTAATTGGTGTACAAATGGAATTCATTATGAAAAAAGCAAATTGGTTAGTTGTAATATTTCTATTAAGTCTAATTGGGATAGTATTATTTGAAAGTTGCAAAGCCCCTCAAGCAGAAATTCAAACTCAAAATAGAACAAAACAAAGCCCTAAGAAGAATTATCAGCAGTATTGTGCGAGTTGTCATGGGGAGCAGTTGAAATCCTTTATCAATCGAAAATGGATATATGGCAACTCTTGGAATGAGGTATTCAAGGGAATTAAAGAGGGCTATCCTGATGCAGGAATGCCCGGTTATGCAGAGACGTTTTCCGATTCCGAAATAAAAGCATTGACTTCTTATATTTTAAAAGGCATTGAAAATTTCACTAAAGACGAAATTAAAAGTACGCCCGCTCGATTTAATATTGTTAAATCAGAAGAATTGACTTTTAAGTTAGATACCATTGCTACAGGATTAGATATTCCGTGGGGATTGGGATTTTTACCGAATGATGATGTTTTAATCACAGAGCGAGATGGGGATTTATTTCGATATAGAAAGGGTGAGGCTCTACATAAAATCAAAGGCGTACCAACCGTCTGGAATAGGGGACAAGGTGGATTATTAGATGTGCAAGTTCATCCTGATTTTAAACGAAATCAAACAATATACTTATCTTATTCAAAACCTGATGGTAATGGAAAGGCGACTACCGCAATATTAAAAGCAAAATTGGATAATGACCAATTGGTTGATAAAAAGGTCATTTTTGAAGCCAAACCCTATTTAGGCACACGTTATCATTATGGCTCTCGGATTGAATTTGACCAAAATGGCTTTTTGTTTTTCTCGGTAGGTGATAGGGGGCGACGAGATGATAATCCACAATCCTTAGCTAATCATTGTGGTAAAGTTCATCGAATTCGAGAGGATGGAACAATTCCAAAAGATAATCCTTTTGTGGATACACCGAATGCGATGCCAACGATTTATTCGTATGGACATCGAAATCCGCAAGGTTTAACGCTAAATCCAGAAACGAATGAAATTTGGGTCAATGAACATGGCCCTAGAGGTGGCGATGAATTAAATCGAATCCAAAAAGGTAAAAACTATGGTTGGCCCGTTATTTCTTATGGAATCAATTATAGTGGTTCAAAGTTTACAGATATAACGGCTAAAGAAGGGATGGAACAACCTGAGAAATATTGGGTACCTTCCATTGGTCCTTGCGGTATGACTTTCGTTACAGGCGATCGCTATCCAAATTGGAAAGGCGATATTCTATCGGGTTCATTGAGCTTTAGATTTTTATCTAGGCTAAAAATGGAAGAAGGAAAGGTGGTGAAAGAAGAACGTTTATTACAAAAAATTGGACGATTACGAGATGTAAAAATGGGTAAGGATGGGTATATTTATATTGCTGTGGAAGCCCCTGGAGCGGTATTTAGGTTAGTACCTGTGGAAGAATAAATACTTGGACACAAAGAACTATAAGCAGACACAGAGGTTCACTGAGAATATAAGTAGAAGAGCTATTTCTGAATAATTCAGAAATGGCTCTTCTACTAAGTCACTAGTTAACTAATCGCTACCGACTCATATAACTATTCAAATGATAATTTACAAAAGAACGTAAAGTCATTAAGGCTAAGCCTTTTGCTTCTAGCTGTGTGAATCCTTTGCGAGCATAGTGATTTTCTAATTTGTCATACGTATTGTAGTATGCCACCTTAAATGGAACAACCATTTTTTGGTGTAGAGGATCTGTCGTTGACCATTTATCCAATGCTGTCCAAAGATTCTTATTCCATTTATCTAAAATTTCAACTTCTGCGTTAGATGGCTTTTTAGGTGCTACAAATAATTCTGTACGTTTGGTGATGTAAGCTTGCTTCTCAGCTGATGCCGATTTTGGCTTTTCTTCTTCTGCTAAAGGGTCTAAATCCTCTGCCATTGCCACCAACATTCTTACTTCTCTCCAATCTGTAAACCCACCACATTCCGCAAATTTAGGGGTTTTTAAACCTGTAAATGCTTTAGTCAATTCTACATTATGCTCTTTAAACATCCAACATGGAATAGCTGGAGGATTTGGCGTTACCTCATATATATATGCCATGTGTTGTAATAATTGATCAGATTTCTTGTAGGCATAAGTTGCATTATAATCAAAGCGAGATTCGCCTTTGTAGTTTTTAAATGCACGGCTAATTGCACCATTCATCAAGTCATTGATTTCTAATTGAGCATCAGCGATTTTAACTTTTTCTGTTAAATATAAGTAAGCTAAAAAGACATCTGCTAAAGGATTATCAAAGTCTTTCAAATTACTAGCCGCCATATTAGGATTTACTTCTACTAAATCCATATTATAATCTAAAGAATTGATACCCCCTTTCATTTCATTTTTTACAGGAGGAGCTTTAGTAAGTGCAGCATAACGTTGATAACGTTCATTGTTTTTGATAAAATTATTGACACCGTTTTGCGTTCCATTACCGTTTAATCCATCTAATGAACCCGCATAATTTTTTTCTGACTTCAAGACCTTTTGTAATTCTAATACTGAGTTACGTTGCTTTTTATTCAAAAAGTTAGGCATTAAGTTTTGAGTACCTCCTTTTGGACGAACGGTATTTTTACCATAACTTGTTGGTACTTCTCGTTCCTTCTTTTTAGATGGAAAAGTAGAACCTTTAATGGGCTTTTTATTAGTTGCTTTCTTACCTTTTTTCTTCTCTGGATCACCTCCACCTTTCGGGGTTCCACCCGCTAAAGCAGGATTATAATGTAAATGAATATAATCAGATTCAAATTGAGAAGGTGTCATTAACCAACCTTTACTCACTTCATTCATAAAGGCATTTGGATAACCATCTGCACGAATTGCCGCTAGTTTTTTAGCCGCTACTTTGAAGTTTGGATAAAGGCCCGACACAATTTTAACCTCATTATCTATCAATTGTACTAACAATTTATCACTTGTTGTCCACTCTTTTAAATCAATGGATTCGCCCCAATTATAAGATGCCAATTGTACGACCCAAACTTTGTTAGTAGCTTTTACAGGACGTGCTGCAATAAAGGCATCTTGAAAACCTTTTGCTTTTATCTTTGCCAAAGTCGCATTAGCCGCTGCCTTTTCTTTATATTTTCCGAGTAACACTCGTTTTAGTTTACTTCCTTTTGGATGTTCTAAGTAGATAGCCCCAATATCTTTTAACATTTTAAAATCCTTTGCCTTAGGGCTTGTAAATGAGCCAATTTGAACCGTAAAATAATTGTCAGGCTCTTTATTATAGGCTTCTACTATTGTTGTGCTTAGTGTGAACACTAAGGCTAATATTAAACCTGTTATTTTTTTCATAGTGTATTTAGTTGAACTTGTTTGTCTATGGTAATTTTGAATGAATGAATGTTGATTTTTGAATGATTAAATCCCAAACAAAATTAACAACTTATTCTTATCCTTCTTACCGTTTTGATTATTTGTATTTAGAAAACGAATTTAAAGCATTTTTATTCTCATATAAGAAGATGCAAATACATAGCCAAAGGTTGTAAATTGTTAAAATTCAAATCATTAATTCCTAATTCTTAATTGCTTTAGGGCATCTTCGACAGTTGTTGACGGTAACTTACAAACTCCGTTGGTACAAACATAAATGCGAGTTTCTCCTTCAATCAATTTTTCCTTTAATAATTCAAGATTACCTTCATTTGTTCCACCTAAAAATAAAGTATTGGGAAGAAACTCTGCTTGTAAAGTTTTTCTTAATTTTTTATGGTCTTTTCCTACAATGGCAACTTCAAACGGTGGATAGACTTGATGCGTATATAAATCTAACCAATTTGGGATAAAACTCGCTTTACTTTTTAAGTCTGTTAATTG
>CAYLSF010000357.1:0-6816 GCA_964385675.1 uncultured Saprospiraceae bacterium | reverse complement strand
ATTTTATTGTTTTACAGATTTTTAAATAAAAAAATATTTCTTAATAAGTTGTGTTAAACGATACTTTTTGTGATAAATATTTGCAGGCTTTTAGCTGGAAAAAACTATTTTATTTAAGCGATTAATATAATTGATAATATAAAAAAGGTGATTACATTTTCGCAATCACCTTTTTTATAAGAACTTAAATCAAGTTTATTTATTAGAAGACTTTGTAGTTTGTTGAGCATTAGCTTGCCCGATGGTTAACGTCTCAATTTCCTCTTTACCTTTTAAAGATACTTTATAAGGTACATCCGTTCCTAATTGCTTATCATCGGCAGCAAAGCCATAGATCTGCTCACCTATTTCAGATACATCTACAGATATGATATTTATACCTTTTTGAAGTTGCTTCTTCTCTGTATAAATAGGTTTTCCTTCTAGATCATAGATAGTATAGTCCATCTCTTCCTTTTCAACTGCATTGATAGTTACTTCAAATACCGTATTTTTTTCATTGGGCGGTGTCATGGAAACTATAGTAAAATTATTACCTGTTTCTTTACGAATAGATATAGCATCTGTATAATTAAATGTTCTATCAATATTAATTTGCTTTAAACGATAGTAAGCTACTCCTTTTGAAGCCGATACATCTAAGAAGCGATAATCTTTTGCTGATGACGTTGTTCCATTACCCTTAACCTTGCCGATACCTTTATAGGTTTCACCATCTTCTGATTTTTCGATGATGAACGCCTTATTATTGATCTCCGATTGTGTTGACCAAGTTAACATATTTCCCATGGCAAATTCTTCAACAACCATAGGTTTATTGTAAGTACAATCTGCAATAGATAAATTTGGTGAAAGAATGGAAATACCAAGGAAAGTTAATATGATAAATTGAGAAAGGTTTTTAGTGAATTTCATAATATTACTTGTTGATCAATTTATAATGATTCACAAAAAGAATAATTTAATAGATTTTACTATTATTCAAACCGCCTAATTGTGACAGTGTTAAAAAATGGTGTTTTAATTTTAAATATATATATACTCTATGTCCAAAAATCATGCTAAATTCAATATAACTATTTGATAATGAATTGTAGAAATAGCTTTTATCTACCATTGTTTATATAGATGGAGTAGCGTGTAAAACGTTGCACTTGATTTGAAAAACAATAAAAATATGACAATTCAATTAACTTATTTTGACGATAATGAGTAGCTAATACATTTTTTTATTTGAAATTTATACGAGGATATAAATTTTTGGCATCTTGTTTGCCTATATATAAAGCGTAAGTCATTCAAATAAAATGATTTTTAAATAGGCCATTATTCCTTCAAAAAATGAAGGATTTAATATAAAAAACTGGGTTTTGTATTTTGTGTAAATGAAAAAGCGGCATACATTCGTGTGTTCGCTTTTCTTTTTTTAGTGACACCCCTTTATCTACTTTCCTAAAAGGTATTCTATCCGCTATTTTAAACTTTAAAATATATATTTGCACAACGAGGTTTAATGATTGATCGTTAATGTTTGAGCAAGTTCGTCGTTCACAACAAAACCCGAAGTATGAAAAAAGTATATTTAATTCTTGCCTTTTGGCTTTCTTGTATTTCTATTGCCCTATCTCAAGTTGTTGGAGGTCAGTCCGTTTATCAGTTTTTGACCTTAT
Source organism: uncultured Saprospiraceae bacterium (assembly GCA_964385675.1). Classification (GTDB taxonomy): domain Bacteria; phylum Bacteroidota; class Bacteroidia; order Chitinophagales; family Saprospiraceae; genus CAYLSF01. The sequence goes on along the minus strand of CAYLSF010000357.1, from coordinate 5,146 downwards.
CTAATACGGCTCGTATTACGGGGTTGGGTGGTAACTTAATTACAGTATATGATGATGATGCAGCACTCGGTTATCATAACCCTGCTGTACTAAACCCAACAATGCATCAGCAATTATCTTTTAGTACAAGTCCTTATTTTGCAGATATTAATCATGGCTATGCAAGTTATGCACATCATTTAAAAGGTATAAAATCTACTATGTATGGTGGCATTCAGTACATCGCCTATGGTGACTTTGATGGCACAGATGTTACAGGGCAGCCCGTTGGATCATTTTCAGCAAATGAATATGCCCTTAGTTTTGGAATAGGGCATCGCTACAATGAGCGATTATCATTTGGGATGAATGCCAAATTGATTAGTTCTCAATTTGAAAGTTATAATTCTTATGGTATTGCATCAGATTGGGCAGCGTTCTATCAAGATACTTCAAAGAATATTACATTCACGATGGTTTTTAAAAATGTGGGAACGCAGTTTTCTACTTATTTTCCTGACAATGAAGAGAATTTACCTTTTGACGTCCAAATCGGTTTTTCTAAACGCCTAAAGTATTTACCGTTTCGCTTTTCCGTAATTGTTCATAATCTGCACCGTTGGGATATTCGTTATGACGATCCTGATTTGGATGAACCTACCTTATTATTTGGTGATGACAATACACAAGGCGAGCAGAGTTTTTTCTTTGATACCTTTTTCCGTCACTTTATCTTTAATGGAGAGTTTTTGATTGGAAAACGTGAAAATTTGAGACTGCGAATTGGGTATAATCATTTTGTACGAGGCGAGTTAAGCGTACCCAATACCGTAAGTTTCTCAGGGTTTACCTTTGGGGTAGGCTTAAAAATTAAACAATTCCGTATTGACTTTGGTAGAGGTATATATCATTTAGCTGGAGGGTTTAATCATTTTACCATTTCTACTAATTTTCAAGAATTTAAGAAATAGCAGACTACAATTAAAATTACAATGAAACACACTATCTACTTATCTATCCTATGTTTAACTTTCATAGCTTGTGAATCATCAAGCTACAAGGAAGCAGATTCGAGTACAATTCATACACATGGTAATCCTCATGCGGAAGGATTTGATTTAGAAAACTCTGATGCAAAGGCTATTGCTATTGCTGATGAAGTAATGGAAGCTATGGGCGGTTATAAAAATTGGGTCGATACGCGTTATATCAAGTGGAATTTCTTTAATAATCGCAGACTACTTTGGGATAAGCAGACAGGAGACGTAAAAGTAGAGTCGATTAAAAGCGATGCCGTTATGGTTGTTAATATTCATACTGATGAAGGAATGGCAAAAAAAAATGGACAATTGGTAACGCATCCCGATTCCTTAAAGCCCATGTTGAAAGGGGCTAAAAATGCTTGGATTAACGATTCGTATTGGCTAGTCATGCCTTTTAAACTTAAAGACTCTGGAGTTACTTTAAAATACATTGGAGAAGACACGACAAATGTAGGAAAATTATCTGATGTATTGAGTTTGACTTTTAAGGAGGTAGGCGTAACGCCACAGAATAAATATCATGTATTTGTGGATAAAGAGAGTCGATTGGTTACGCAGTGGCAATTCTTTCTACAAGCTTCTGATGAAAATCCTCGATTCTCTATACCTTGGCATGACTATAAAAAACAGGGGAACATTTTATTATCAGCCGATAGGGGGGGGAATAAGTTAACAGAAGTTGAGGTGTTGGAAACACTTGAAGCTGATGCTTTTGTTTTGAAATAAAATAGGTCAATATACAGGAAGTATAAAATCAATGATTTTATACTTCCTGTGAATATCTAAAATTCTAATACATCGCATAATAATCTCGAAAAGAAATCATCTTACCCTGCTGCTCATCCCAAAGCGTATAAAACATGCACTTCAAACTTTCTTTAAACGTTAGGATCGTTACATATTTTTGTAAGATAGGATTTTCTTTAGCACATTTTTCTAAGTTATAATTTGGTATTTTAGAACTTAGGTGATGAATATGATGAAACCCTATATTTCCTGTAAACCATTGCCATAGTTTAGGTAATTTGTAATAGGTGCTACTTTTTAAAGAAGCAATCAAGTAGTCCCAATTCTTTTGCTCTTCCATGTAGGTGTGTTCATGTGTATGTTGAATATAGAAGAACCAAAAAGCAATAATACCAAAGAAAAACACAATCGGTAAATGAATACCCAAGACGACTTTCCATCCTAAGAAATAGCTCAATATACCATAAAAGGCAACTAATCCAAGATTATTGAACAACTGTCCCCAAAATAATTCTTTCCAACCTTTTTGAAATATCATAAATGGCAGGCGGTTAGAAATACTCAAATATACTGTGGGAGCAACCACAAATATGAACAAAGGATTGCGAAATATCCGATAGTAAAATTTCCTAAGACTGGGTAAGGAGTGATATTCTTTAACGGTCAGGACATTGATGTCTCCCACATTTCTATTTTCCAATTGTCCTACGTGTCCATGGTGAAAACTATGCACCCTAGCCCAATATTTGAATGGTATTGTAGTGAGCAAGCTGCACATTGTCCCAATGATTTTATTCCATTTGCGAGATTCAAAAAAGGAATAATGCCCACAGTCATGTTGAATAATAAAAATACGAACTAAAAACAGGCTATTTAACATAGCTAAAGCTAAAACATACCAATATGAAATGGCATAAGCAAAATACATTAAACACCACACAGCGATAAAAGGAAGAAAGGAATTGAGTATCTGTACAATGGCTTTGTTAGTATTAGCTTCTTGATAGGGTTTAATGATTTTAACCCAATCTTTCATATCATTTTTTATCGTTAAAATATCCATAATATCCTTAGATGATTTTGTAAATAATCTATAAGTTTTGCTTGTGTATCTTTACTGCAATAGTATTAATTTTAAATTAAAATACGGTATAAATTAAGTTAATTAATAGACAATATAAATTACAGATTATTATAGCAAAACACTTTGAATGTTTGAATTTAGCCCTATTTTGCGACCTTAAATACACTATTTTAAGATTCTGTAATGTCGAGTTCATTCGACGGTGTACTTTCGAGTCGAATAAATTCGACGGTACGTTAGATTAGAAAATGAAGTATCGTCAATTAACTAAAGAAGAATTAGAAGAATTAGAGCCTGAATTTGTCCGTTTTTTAGCAACCAATGAAGTAACAGCTTCCGATTGGGTGAAAATGAAAGAGAATGCACCGAGTAAGGTGAACAAACTGATTGAGATTTTTAGTGATATGGTGTTTGACCGAATTTTGGGTAGAGTTACACACTTAGAACATAGAAGTCCCAGAGATTTGAGACTATTCAAATGTGATAAAGATAAAATCTATCTAATTGGTTTAAAATTGGATGGAACAACCACTATAGATTTTACACAAAATATAGAAGCTGAAACCATGCTTCAACGCTTTAAAAATGCGCCATTTGGAGCTTCCTTAAAAATGTATCGGGCAGAAAAAAGCTATAAGAAAGAAAGAGAATTAGAGCTTTTTGATATGATGGAAAATGGAGCCTTAATTGCGGATGGAAAATTGTATGGCTTATTGGATAATATGAATAAGTAAGCTTTTTATTGCTTTATGGTCATATTGTTATATTGTTATCACCTATTGACTTGTAGGCATTATATGATCACATATAAATAATTTGAGTATTGAAAGTAATTACGTTAATACTTGATTTAGATGGTGTTCTGATAACTACCCCTCCATGGAAGGCAGATGAAATAGATTCGGATGGGTATTCTAAGTTTAACGAAAGTTGTATTCAAAATTTAAATAAATTATTAGAACAAGCAACCTTTGAAGTTGTGTTAAGTTCAACAAGAAGAACATATAAAACCTTAGAAGAATTTAATGCAATATTCAGCTATCGTAATATTATTCAACCAATCAAAAGATTTGTTCCAGTTTATGAACATTGCAAAAATCGAAAAGAAGCAGTAGAGCAATTTATAAGCGATTCCAAGTTGATTAATTATATTATTTTAGATGATGATAAATCCTTGAATGGATTAGCAAGTAGTATTAAAGAGAACCTTGTTTTGACAGAATATCTAAAAGGACTTAATAAAGAAAAATTGATTGAAGCAAAAGGTATATTGAATAACTTTTTGGGTTAGAAAATTAAAATAATTGGCATTGATATAGAAAATGTATCGAATAATTGTAATCACGTTAATAGCGTGTATCATAAAATGGTGTTTGATTCCGAAAGATTTAACGATTTCCGATGAAGTCGAATTACAATCTATTCCATTTGAAAAAGCAGATGCTTTATTCGATACATTACAAAGTTTAAGTTATATCGAGTTTGACTATGCCAATAATTACTGTGAAGATAGGGCACATAGTATGGCATTATATTTACAGAAGGCAGGCGTTACAACCGCTAAAATTTGGATGTTTGTCAATGGAATTTGGAATAATAAATACCCAAAAGTTTTAAAAGTAAAAGACCCTAACAACATTAATAAAAAAGGTTACCTAACTTGGAAATTTCATGTTGCTCCAATTGTCTTAGTTAAGAACTTCGAGCAAGTTGATACATTAGTTTTTGATCCCTCCTTATGTGAGAAGCCTGTTCCTATATTAGCATGGTTAGATAGTATGAATGCAAAGGATGAGATAAGTCTAAATGATGTGTTTTGGGTCATTAGAGATGCAAAATATCATGTTTACCCTTCTAAAAATAAAGTACCCAAATTATTAGAACCCTGGAAATTAGATAAAAATCTATATCAAACATATAAAGGATTATGTCAAGGAAAGATATTGCAAGAATACTTAGACCAACATCCAAAAGATAAAGAAAAACGGATTAAAGCTAGGAAGTTTAAAAATTTACCCAAATCATATCGACAGCGGTTAAAACCCTGTATGGAAAGTTTGAGTGCTAATAATTGATGGTAAATAATATTCGCTGTGTTCTACTAAATTGTAGGTGGACTAACTAACTGATTTTCAATTAATAAACTATGGTTTTTGTAGTGAAATTAGTTAATAAAAAATTCAAATTTATATAAAGTATCTTTTTGTAAGTATTTGAAAACCAATACTTAAAATTTGTAATCACTTGACTTTCAAATAAATATTAACCTACAAAATTGTAGAACACAGCGAAA
>CAYLSF010000356.1:871-6836 GCA_964385675.1 uncultured Saprospiraceae bacterium | reverse complement strand
ATACTTTGATAATATTTCATCAAAAATATCATATTTGATATAGCTGAAAATATCTTCATTTTGTAAAACTGAATAATTGACAGGAAACAAATGAAAAGCGTTGTATTTTTCTTTGAACTCAGAATCATTAAAGTAATAATTGAGAAAAGTAGTTTTTCCCATTCCATACATTCCTGAGAATAGAATCCGACTATTATCTACTATTTCAAGATGTTTTGTAAAACTTTTACTAGGTGTTTCAAACAATTCAGGGTATTTGACCATGTTTATTTTTTTTGTGGAAATTTGAGTTGGTTTACACTATAAAAATACAAAAAACACCACATTAAAACAAATTGTTTCTGTTGTTGACGAAATATTTATTACTCCAATGTAATTTAAATACAAGTTATCACCCCATAAAATCCTCCCCAAAAATCTCATCCAACACCTCAATTACAAAATCCACATTCTCTTTTGTCAAGACCATCGGCGGTTTAATTTTAATCACATTGTGATAAGGGCCATCGGTGCTTAGTAAAATACCCTGTTCTCTTGCTCGATTGACTAAATAGGTAGCTTTAGCTTCTGCGGGTTCAAGTGTTGTTGTATCTTCTACCAATTCAAATCCTAAAAATAAGCCAGGCCCACGTACATCTCCGATGAGTGGATATTTAGACATTAATTGCGTTAATTGTTCTTTGAGGTACGCTCCAATGTTTAAAGCATTATCTTGAAGTTTTTCTTCTTCAATAACTTTTAAAACGGCTTGACCAATGGCACAAGACACGGGATTGCCACCAAAAGTATTAAAATACTCCATACCATTTGCAAACGCATCCGCTACTTTTCGAGTCGTCACGACTGCGGCCAATGGATGTCCATTTCCAATGGGTTTACCCATCGTTACAATATCGGGAATCACATCTTGTAATTCAAAACCCCAAAAGTGTGTGCCGACTCGCCCAAAACCTACTTGCACTTCATCCGCAATACATAAGCCGCCTGCTTGTCGGACGTATTGATAGACCGTTTTAAAATAATTTGGTGGCGGTTCTACCTGCCCACCACAACTCAACACCGATTCTCCAATAAATCCTGCAATGCCTTTGCCTTCTGTAGTTAATCTTTCGATAATCGTTTGTACATGAGTCGCATATTTTTCGCCTGCTTTTAAGTCGTCTTTTTTATACTCACCTCGGTAGGTATCGGGCATAGGAACTTTATGAATATGTGATTTTGCACCTGTTCCACCTTTGCTATCAAATTTGTAGGGACTCACATCAATTGTTGCCCCTGTGTTGCCATGATACCCGACATCTATGACAATCATATCTTGCTGATTGCTATAAGTTCGAGCCATTCGTAAGGCAAGTTCATTGGCTTCACTTCCAGAATTTACAAAATGGCAAACACACAACTCAGGAGGAAATTTAGCCAATAAGGCTTCGGCATAGTCCACTAAGTTATCATGCAAATAGCGGGTATTGGTATTTAAAACCGCCATTTGACGTTGAGCCGCTTTGACAACTTTAGGATGTTCATGCCCGACATGTGCCACATTATTGACCATATCTAGGTAGCGTCTGCCCGTTTCGTCATAGAGATATTGCTTAAATCCTCGCACCATTTTTAAGGGTTTTTGATACGAAATACTGAGTCCTCGTCCGAGGGTGTTATGGCGTTTTTTTAGAATTGTTTCTATCGAATGTCCCGTAGACGGAGCATTGGATAAGTCCAGTTTTAAAATTAAATTCGGATCGGGGCAAAGGCTTGACCATAGTGACCATTTTGATGGAAAAGCCACACCTGGAAAATCACCATGGTTGCCAACCATATCTAGCATGACTTGAAAGTGTAGATGTGGCGGCCAATTTCCATTAATCGGCATTGTACCTATTTTGCAAAAGGCTTCCCCTTTTTTTATCACTTTTCCTTCATATAATCCATCCAAGGCATCTAACGATAGGTGTCCATATAAGGTATAAAAGGTGAAATTGTCAGAAACCTTATGTTCTAAAATAATGGTAGGACCGTAATCTCGCTCTTGAGCATTATTTTGAAAACTATGGACGATACCATCTAATGGTGCATAAATCGGCGTTTCGGCTTTCATAAATACATCAATTCCTAAATGAACAGTACGCCATTCTGGACCTTGATTACCTTTTACCAAATAACTATCCGTGGTATAAAAGGGACGAATCTCGCCATATTGACCAATACCTACTGATACTTTATGTTCTGCTAAAATGGTATCAATTCTTTGATTTAGCTTTTGAGCATCTTCAAAATATTCATTATTTCCTAAGTCCAAACTGCCAACACTACAATCTAAAATCGTGTAAGGGGTTTCTTGTAATTTAGGTTGAATGATTGGAGCAAAATCAATGGTTTTAGCCCAGTCTTTAAATTGAATTTCCTTTGGGCAAGGCATTAACCCACAAGCATTCCTAAAAGTATAATACGCTAAATTGGGATGGATTTGCTGCATCTTTTCGAGTAATGCCCAAGCGGGTTTAGCACTGATTTGTAAGTATTCATTATCGGGTTCAAGTCGTGCATTTAACGTAGAAACGGTAACACTTATCAATAATCGCATACCAATTAATGGAAATAGGGCTTGTAACTCTACATTGGTTAATTCCATTGCTTGATAAAACCCCTTAACACCATGTGCTGCAATGGCTAGGGGATCGGGTTTGTTCATCATGGCATAGGCTAAAGCAATCGCTAAGTCATTGACAGTATGGGCATAAATCATATCCCCAAAATCAATTACACCAACTACTGTTGGGGTTAACCTATCGGAATTGACCAATACATTATAGTCATTTGCGTCATTATGAATTATGGATTGACGCAATTGAGGGAATAGTGGAACGGCTTGGTTTTCAAATAGTTGATAGAAGTATTGAGCGAGTTTTTGTTGCTTAGGTGTTTTAAATATCGTTAAGTGTTCTTTTATCCAATGCCCTGTTGAAGAATTCCATTTAAAATCTCGATGTGCAGATGGATGGTCAAAATCGGATAAACCTTTACAGAGTAATGCGGAAGCTCGTCCTAGACTTTCTACCAATTTTTCGGTATGTGGATTGACTTTGGCGTAGAGTCGTCCTTCTATCCATGTTAAAACTCTTAAAAATCGGATGGCTCCGTTTTTATCTTTGATTTTTGTAATGGTATCGCCCGATTGATTTGCAATGACATTGGGCAGTTGTAAATCAATGGATTGAGTAGCCAAATGCTGCATGGCTTTGTTTTCCATCTCCAAATCTGGTATGGAACGACTTGGGGCAGCTATTTTGATAATGTATTGTTGTGTACTAGTGGATAGATGATAGTTCCAATCTATTTCGCCTGCTAAGGGTTTGAGTTGCCCTGTTAAGTTGTAGTGTGTTTGTAGTAGCTTTAGTAAGGTTTCAGTGGATGGTCTTTGATTCATTGTTAGAATTTTTGACAAATTTAAACAAATGAAACACGGATTAAACGGATTAGACAGATAAAGACGGATTTTTAAAATTGAAAACTAGTTATTAGCCACCAATTGATCTAATAAGGATAATCAAAATTAAATTTTTCAGCTGCCTTGTTCATTAGTTTATATACTCGCATTTGGTCTTTTGTATAGTTTAAGTTTAACCCTAAGTGCTTTGCAATCATTGTAACTTTTTTAGCGGTATCCTTTAGTTTTAGTGCTTCTGTTTCGATTGGAAATGGTTTTCCAATATTTTTAACAATTACCAACTTTTTAAAATTCGGATCTTCTGCAATATATTGTCTGATAATTTCACCATTTTTTAAATAAGTGAAATCAAAAGAATTATCAATATCTCCAATAGAACAAGTGAAAATTTCAAAACGCTGACTCAATGACTGTATATTATTTCGTATTGTTTTGTTATGCCATAAAGAATAAGACCAATCATCCATCAAATGAACCCAACCATCATTCTCTGATAAGAATAAATATCGGCTTTTCCAATCTGGTTTTTCTGTTTCTAATTTATAGTCTTTTATACCTAAATGATTAAGTATCTCATCATCTGTTAATTCTGAACCTGACTTTATAAAAATACGATAAGGGCTAAAATAATTTTCATTAATTCCGTCAAGTATTTCAGCACGACTTTTATATGCTTTTGGGGGTATTTCAGTAAGATTATTATCTATTTTCTCTTGCTTTAAAAGATTTTTGAACCAAGTCCAAAAGCTAAATAATGAGCGTTTAAATCTATTCATATTTTAAAATTTTCTTTACAACCCATCTAGCTAGACCATTTGGAACGATTCTCAAAAGAAATTCAAAGACCTTTGTATCTGCACCAATATACCAATGCACTTTGGAAGAATGAACAGCTTTCCATGCGGTTTTTGCTACCATTTCGGGAGTGAGTTTAACGTCTTTGGGTTCGAGTTTACTCATTTTACCATAGTTATCTGTAACCATTTTCGTTTTCACAAAGATTGGGTGTAACGCGCTAACACTGATACTGTGTTTTTCAAATTCTAATGACCAGCCTTCTGTAATGCTTTTAATGGCAGATTTAGTGGCGGTATAGACAGGAATTTCTGGATTACCATATAGCGAAGATGCGGAGCCCATACTGATAATTTTGCTATTTGGTGTAGCTTTTAAGTAAGGTAGGGCTTTATAAGTTGTATTGATACATCCTATAAAATTAACTTTGGCGATTTTCTGATGGATAGATAAGTCGGGTTGTTCAAAGCCATCTGTATGTAGAATCCCCGCATTATTGAATAAGACATTTAATTGCCCGTTATAGGCATCTGTAAATTGTTTTAGAGCGGTTTCGATAGTGTCAGGCTTTGTGACATCGCCTACAAAAATATGACAATGCTCTTTTCCAATTTCTTGTTGGACTTGTGCTAAATCGGTTGGGTTAACGTCCATTAATCCAATTTTCCAACCTTTTTTAGCAAATAGGATAGCCGTAGTTTTTCCAATTCCTCTACCTCCTCCAGTGATAAATATTGTTTTTTGCATGATGGTTTTATTTGGTGACTTTTGACAATCGACATTCGAGATTTCATAATGGAGAAACTAAAGTAAGAAAATTGTTGGAAGAGAGAATAATTAATTCTGGCAAATTAAAAAACATTGAGAGACTAGTATCCAGTATCAAGCATCCAGGATTTACAAATCAACGGTAAATCCTGCATTGAGCAAGAAGTTATTGATACCACCATTGGGCTTTTTAAGATTGGCATTACTTAAATGTCGAATACCTGTCCTCAAGTCTAGTTCAACGCTTTTAAATAAATGGATACTCGTACCAATCATAAAATTATCTGAAAAAATAAATCCTGCGGCTTGACGATTTGGAACATCAGAAACATAATGAGGTCCTGCACTCAATAAACCATATAAACTAAGGGCATAATCAAAGAAGTATTTTCGAATAACCACACCTCCGTTTAAACCATACTCATATCCTTTGATAATAACGTCTTCATTATCTTGTGGCACAAAACTACTGGTGTTGAATTGTGGTTGACCTATTAATTCTAATTGCCAAGTTCCTTTATCAAGGATGGTATAGAAATATTGTAATTGAAAAAGTGTGACTTCATAGTCATAATTGACTGTGATACCGATTTGATTGGTCGAAATACCGATACCACCGATAAATCCTATCTTATGTTCACTTTTGAGGGTTGGTTTTAATGTGGATTGAGCAACGGTAAAATGTGATACTGCTAAAAATAATATGCAGTATAAGTATTTTAAGCTAGTTAGCTGGTAGGTCTTCATAAATTTTGATTTTGAATTCAATCTAGTAATAGCCAAGGCGTAAATATAGGGGTTTTATTTATTTGTATATAATTGACTTTTAAATGTATTCAAGTATAAAAAACTGAATTATTGTATGTCTTTAGCGTCGTTTCTAAAAAATCTTAACTCTTATATTAGGTTATTATCGCAATTGATATTCTTTTTATATAAAAGACTGATTACGATAGT
>CAYLSF010000356.1:0-844 GCA_964385675.1 uncultured Saprospiraceae bacterium | reverse complement strand
TTGTAGTATAATATTTTATCCTCTTGAAGAAGAATTCCAAGGCTTATTAAATTTTTTATGTATCTACCAGTAGTTTTATGGCTAATGATTTAACATAAATCAAATAATTCTTGATAAAATCAAGGCACCTTTTTTTAAAAAAAGTAACATTATAATAAAGTGTTATTTTCAATATGATTTTAAAGAACGAGGAAATAAATAATTTGCTCCAAATGACACAGAGAGAATTTTAGTGTTTCTCAATAGTTATTAAGAAATAATGAAAATTGAATAAGTCAGTGTTGTAGATTATTTATTGTGTCATTCCTAACTTTTAATTTTAATTAAATATGAACCTAAAAGAGAAATTTCCAAAAACTAAATCTCAGATGGCTGACGAATTAGGTATGAGCCTAAGAACATTTCAACGTCGGTTAAAACAATACAATTTACAAATACCAAGAGGCTTGATTTCGCCTAAACAACAAATTATGATTCTTCAAGAATTAGGATATAATTAGTGATGGCACAATGTGGCATGAACTGGCATTTGTTGTCCTTAAGTGTCACAGAAAGTAAAATAAAACACTTGTATATTTGTATTGTATTAATTGTACAGTTAAACACACTTTAAACCTCTTAGCGATAAATTAAAATTATGGTAAATATTAATAAAAGTTTTATTTATTGAGCTCATAAATGATACAATATTAATCCATTTACTTTTACACAGTTACTTGTTTAAGAGAATTATTAACTAATTAATCTTTATTACACTATTATGAAAAGAGTATTTTTTTTATTTGCAACCCTTGTAATGATTGGTATTCTATCTTCATGTGAAAAAAATAAGTTGACTAATGTA
>CAYLSF010000355.1:0-6848 GCA_964385675.1 uncultured Saprospiraceae bacterium | reverse complement strand
AATGACCGAGACTATCTATCAGTCAAATCCTACGGATATTCATAGTTTGAGTAATAATACGGTGACAGCAGTTATAGATGACCCGAAAAATCCGAATCGTTATCTTTGGGTAGCGACAAAAGGCGGTGGATTCAATCAATTGGATAAAAAGACAGGAAAATTCACACATTTTACCACAAAAGATGGCTTACCCAACGATGTGGTTTATGGCATTTTAGCAGATGATGACGGCAATCTTTGGTTGAGTACCAATGTTGGTTTGTCTAAGTTTAATCCTACCGAAAAGACCTTTCGTAACTTCGTACAATCTGATGGTTTACAGGATAATGAGTTCAATTCTCATAGTTTTTTCAAAGATGAAAAAACGGGAATTATGTATTTTGGCGGCATCAACGGCATCACAGCATTTCACCCAAAAGAGATTAAACTCAATACTTTCAAACCAAAGGTGGTGATTAGTCAACTCAAAATACATGGTGAAGTCATGAAAGTTGGTCAGCCGCTCGAACAACGTGGCGAAAATCCATTGACCAAAGCAATAGAATACACCGAAAAAATTCGTTTGCCGTGGTATCAAAATCAAGTGACTTTGACGTTTGCGTCTTTAGATTTGTACAATCCAAGCAAAAACCAATATCAATATCAACTCTCTTCGATCGATAAAAATTGGGTGCAAGCAGGCACTCGCCGAAGTGTGAATTATTCTAATTTAGGAACGGGAACTTATACTTTTCGCTTAAAAGGCACAAACAGCGACGGACGTTGGAATGAGGAAGAAACGGTTTTGACAATTGAGATTTATCCGCCGTGGTATCAGACAAATTTGGCGTATTTGCTTTATGCAATTTTGTTGATTTTGGGCATTTATAAATTGTATCAAGACCAAATCCGTCGGGCAAAACTGCGGAATGAATTGGAATTTGAGCAAAAAGAAGCGGCACGATTGGCAGAAATGGATAAAATCAAAACCAATTTCTTTTCCAATATTACACACGAATTTCGCACGCCTTTGACGTTGATTATTGAGCCGTTGCGACAAATTTTAAAAGATAAAAATCTATCAAATTCCACTAAAAATAAAGCACAATTAGCGGAACGCAATAGCCAAAGACTTTTAGGGTTGGTCAATCAACTCTTGGATTTATCCAAATTGGAAAGCAAAAAAATGATGCTTGAACTCAAACGAGGCGATTTTTTAGAATTTATCGCTCCAATTATCGCTTCGTTTGAGGGATTAGCAAATCAGAAAAATATTCAATTTACTTACAATGTACCAAACGAATTGCCGTTTTTTGATTTTGATAAAAATAAGGTCGAAAAGGTCTTATTTAATTTGATTTCCAATGCAATAAAGTTCACCGAAACCAATGGAAGTGTCACCGTAAATATCACGGAAAATCCTCAAAATCAACAACTGCAAATTCAAGTCATTGATACAGGCATTGGTATTTCCGAAAAAGAACAACCGCATATTTTTGACCGTTTTTATCAAGTCGATGGTTCAAACACAAGAGAACACGAAGGAACAGGCATCGGCTTGGCATTAAGCAAAGAATTGACGGAAATTATGAACGGTCAATTGACTTTTCAAAGTGAATTAGGCAAAGGCAGCACATTCGAGATTTGGATTCCAATAGTTCAAAATTCAACTATCATCGAAACAACAACAACAACAACAATTGAAACAAATATTCCATCACTCATAATTCAAAACTCGTCCCGAAATTTCGAGATAACTCGTAACCCGCAACTCGCAACTGGTAACTGGGAACAGGCAACCAACATCGCCTTAATCATAGAAGACAATGAAGAACTAAGAGATTTTATAAAATCTTCTATCGAACATCAATATCAAGTCATAGAAGCCGCAAATGGTCAGCAAGGCTTAGAATTGGCTTTGAAGTACATTCCAAATATTATTATTTCAGATGTCATGATGCCGATTATGGACGGTTTTGAATTGTGCAAACGAGTAAAAACCGATGAAAAAACAGCTCACATTCCCGTCATTTTATTAACTGCAAAAACGGCAATGGACAGCGTTCTAAAAGGTTTACAATATAAAGCAGATGCGTATGTTAGAAAGCCGTTTAATGTAGAAGAATTGCTATTACGCATGAAAAACTTAATAGAAGTTCGGGTTTTATTACAACAAAAATTTGCACAAACCTTAGAAATTCTTCCATTCGGAAATGCAGATACAGACAATAGCAAACAACCTATCAATACCGCATTTCAAGACACCAATATTTCCACTTTTGACCAACGCTTTTTAACCGATTTAAGCAAAGTCGTAGAGCAAAACCTCGACAATGAAGACTTAACCATCGAAGATTTGGCGAAAGCTGTAACCATGAGTAGAAGTCAACTCTACCGAAAAATAAAGGCTTTAGTCAATCAATCGCCCTCAGAATTTATCCGCAATATTCGATTAAAAGCCGCAAAACAATTTTTAGAACAACGCAAAGGAAATATTACAGAAGTGGCGTTTATGGTTGGATTTTCGAGTCAAAAGTATTTTTCTACAAAATTTAAAGAAAAATATGGTGTGAAGCCAAGCGAAGTTTAAGATTTATAGCCGCTGAAATACATCATAAATAGACTTTCTGCATCATAAGTGAACCCTTTTTTATCCTACATCATAAGTGAACTTTTCTGCATCATAAGTGGATACATGGTATTCCAAATCCTTCCATATTTGTATCGTAAATAATTCAAAATACCGGTTAATGTCTTATTTATTTTTGATTTAAAAGTAGTGATACTAAGTACTATTGAAACCCTTATTTATTGGATAAAACTACTAAATTCCAATTGAGGAATGGACAATTCACCTAATTTGGATTAACAATAATATTTAAGTATTCAGAGGCGGAATTCCGAAAAGCCTAATTTAAAACGAGTAGGAATTTAATACCAAAACAATGTCAACATTTTATAAACTTGAAATTACCCAAATTCACTGCCACTCGAAAGGTGGAAGTGCTCCACATGATGATGTTATGATTTTAGTACAAGTAGATGCAGGACCTCCTGTTCGGTATCCAATTTTTGGAGCACATTCGATGAAAAGTGGAGATAACTGGCAGCCTGGTTCTGTCTATTATTTTCAAACTACGGCTTATATCAGTATATGGGATCGAGATGGTGCGATGAATTTTTGCGATGCCTCTGATATGTTAGGTAGTTTTTGGGTCAAAGGAGATATAGGAGAAAATGCAGTAACTGTTCGAGGCGATCAAGGGGCTAATTATACAATATATTATAACATTATAGAAGAACAACTACCAGCAGCTAATGGTGGGACTGGTTTGGAAGCTACATTAGTACAAGCAATTAGTGACGACCTGTTGGCTTGGTCTCAAACGACACAAGGGCGGACAGCAATTGCAACATCAGACCCAAGCACGCTCCAAGGTTTACTAAAAGATGCATTACTTTCTACTGCTTTCTCTAGAGTAGGAGATGAAATAAAAAAAGAGCTAAAAATTAAGGGTATATCGCTTGGTGTAATGGCACAAGCTGATATTTTTATAGGAATTGAGGGAGCTTTTGGGGTTGCTTTAAATGCTGCGGATTTTAAATTTGTAGGTGTTAACTCTGATCCAGATCAAGTGACGGCTTCTATCTTTGCAGGAGCAGGTTTTGTTGAGGGCGTAGAGGAGGGCATTCAAGGTACACTTGCTATAGGCATTTGGTTTGAAAGTGTAGGAGATATTGGAGGTATCTATGTAGGAGAAGAAATGGATGTAGATGACGGAGTCGGAGTAACAGCTGTAGCATTTGCAGGAAGAGAGGACAAAGATGATATGAAAGATGAGGAAGGAGCATTAATAGTGGAAAAACTCAAAGTTATATTCGTTGGTATTGATGTTGGTATTGATGATGGAGTTGAAGAAGATGAACTTTATTTCTTCTCTGGAGTAATGTCAAGAAAGCCTGTATCTCAATCAGGAGATTATGATCATATCGCAGTTTTAGATGACTTGCACTGTCATAATGCACTTTCGGCGAGTGCGAATGCAAAAGACCATGTATATATTGAATATACAGTAGATGATGATGATACTGTTTATCGTTATCCAATTTGGAATACTATTGAAATGTCAGAAAACAATTTAGATCATTGGTACTGTGGAAATGCAATTAAGTTTAATGAGAAATTTATAGTCACACTTAAAGTTGGTACTACTGGAGAAGAATATAGTCAACGTACAGTAGAGTCACGAGAATATACCATTGAGCAATTTAACAGTAGCCATAATGTAGATCATAGCTTTGAAAATAATGAAGGCATACATAAAATTGAATATCATTTGCACGCTATATTACAATCTTAAGAATAATGATTTAATAAATGTGCATTTTTGAGTAGATTATTTTGGTCAATATTAAAACGCCTTTCTGTGTCTTTTGAAGATATGGAAAGGTGTTTTTGTTTGTAATGCACGGTGTTGGGTAATCAATTATAATTGGAATTTATTCGTCATCACTTATTGCCCCCAATTCAACCGCCTCAAAATATGCTCTCCAACACCTTTTCCTTGCTCAACGCCAATCATACAAGCGGGGCGATAATGAATGCCACCATACAATCGGCTAATGGCAGCTTCATTAGAAGCTTCAAAAAAGGAGGTATAATCACGAGTTGGTAAACCATAAGGGACTTCCGTATCATCAGTAAATTGGAAATTGTTACCATAGAGTTTCGTTAAAACAGTCGCTGCTGCTGCGGAAATCACACTATGTCCACTTGTATATTCTGGAAAAGGTGGCGTTTGTAATAAGGGTTTCCACTCTGGATCGATAGAGGCATTAATAATCGTTTCTGGTCGGATAAGGTTGCTTCTATATTTTTCATCCCAACAGCTAATAAAGGCATCAAATAAAGCAATAGAAGTCATTAGATAAGTAGCAGAAGTTTGTACCAAATCTTGACTGTTAGACTTTGCTGCAATCCCTGCAATCCCCATCCAATGTCCGCCAGGTGTAATTTTTTTAACGCTTGTCATCACGTGTCCTGTTTGCTTTACGGCAAAAGGATTACAATCCCAAAATGCAGCAATAAGTTGTTGCTCGTCTGTTAGGTTTTGAGTGACTTCATAGACTTCTAGCATTTCTTTATAAAACGTAGAATTTTCATTCCTATCAAAAGGTGTAGGCGGGGCAGGTTTATATTGTTGAGCGGAATCTAAGGTCAAAGGGCGTATCGTATTCCAATATGGTTCAACGGCATCCATATAAGCAGGAGGCGTCGGAGACCATTTTCCTTCGGCTTTGCTAATGGTATAGGTCGGGAAAGTTCTACTTTCCTTATAGTTATCTTTTGACGCATAATTGGAAATGGCTTGATAGACCTTATCGCCGTATTGAATGGAGTTTTCAAAAATTTCACTAGGCATTTGAATAGCTTTGAACGCTTCCATAATTTCAGCTTCAAATACTCGAATCGAATCTTTTGAAAAGGCTAATTCTTCTGCCATTTTAAGGTAAGCATGGATGGCTGCCAACGGTAAATTAACCGCTTTATCTTCTGGGCTATCGGATATGCCTTTAAATCCATTGAGTTGCCCTTTCATGGATTTATAGGTTGGATTCCCTTGAATCAAGGTTTCGTAAGCGGCTAAGTTGGGATAAAAATACACTCGACTCGCCACAGGCGGAGAAAATATGTCATGTACCATAACTTCCGTTAGTCGGTCGATAGAGTTATGTAGAAATGCTGGATTGTTGGTGTCGGCTTCGTAGTTGGGATTGATGGTTTCTGTGCATTGCATTAAAATAGTTAAAAACATCAATACAATTATATATCGCAAAATAGAAAGCATTACGGTAGGTTTGATAATTAAATAAAAGAGATACTTAATAGTTAAAATATTGCCACAGATTTCCACAAATTCCACTGATTTTAAATTAAATTTTTTATAAAAAATCTGTTTAATCTGTGGCGTTTCCTCTTTTTAAGAAAATCTCAATGAACAAAATTACGAGGATTGGTTTAACAACAATAAATATTTGATAAAATAGAGGTTATTTCGGCTTAATTGTAACCATTCTATGAAAAAACGAATTGTATTCACAGCTTTATGTAGTTTATTGACTTATGCGACTTTTTGCCAAATCAATTTGACACAGTTTAATCAAGTCCGATTAAAAACCAATCAAACGGGCTTGATGATTTTAGGCACTTGGGCAATTGGAAATATTGCAATAGGAGCAAGTTTAATGTCAAATCGAATGGGTGAGGATAAGTATTTTCATCAGATGAATCTAGGTTGGGGAGCGGTGAATTTGGCGTTAGCAGGTGTTGGATATTATGTGGCTTCTAAAGCGGATCCCGCTAGTTTTGATTTACATCAAACGATACAAGAACAACACAGTATTCAAAAAATCTTATTGCTCAATGTAGGATTAGATGTGGGCTATATGTTAGGCGGTGCCTATATGATGGAACGGGCAAAAAATATAACGGAACGCCCCGAACGAATGCGAGGATTTGGGAAGTCCATCATCCTGCAAGGTGCATTTTTATTCTTATTTGATATTGGATTTTACTTGGCTCATGCTCAACATAATGAGGCGTTAAAACCATTGTTGGAAGGATTATCTTTTACGGGGAATGGGGTACGGTTTAGTTATGTGTTTTGAGTTAAGTTCATTCGATATTTTTGCCATTATTATTTGCTCTAGATAGGTTTAACAATAGTCCGTACAGATTTTTAAACAAAAGGAGTTAAAAATCAAAAACGCACAGATTTGAGTTTTATTAAAATTTAGAAAAACTATCTAATTAAGCCGTTTTTTTACATTGTATCTGCCCAAGATTGATTATTTTTTGAATACTTGGG